>CACZXZ010000026.1 GCA_902785325.1 uncultured Succinivibrio sp.
ACTTGCTGTTCTATATCAGATTTTTAAATGGCGTCTTACGACGCAGGATTTTTATTTGCTTATTGGATAGAGCTCGTTACTGGGCTTTCATAAAAAAAACAAAAACAATTAGCTTAATTAAAGGTTAAAAAGCCATGGTAGCTATACGTCAAACCCATAATGCTAGCTTTGATTTTGCTAAGTGGGTTGATGAGTTAAATTTACAAGAAACTCAAAAAGACACCATTCGTAAAACCAATGATTATGTTTTACGTTGTATTCGCAAAAGCGAAGTAGCTGAAGACTTTGTAGATCCTGAAGATCTAGTAGCTAAATTTAACCATCTCTCCTCAGAGATTGTAGGTATTTTAATGACCTTGAATATGGATTTACCATCCCTTCAAGTGTCTATCCTATACCCAGCTTTTGAAAGTGGCTTTATCAACCTTGAATCAGTAGGCGAAGTATTTGGCGATAAGATTTCTAATCTTTTACTTTCAGTAAAAGATATGGAAGCTATCCGCTCTTTGCAAACCCTAACCTCTGACAATGCTACTGAAGAGCAAGTAGATAGAGTACGTCGTATGCTACTTGCAATGGTAAAAGATGTTAGAGCCGTAGTCATTAAGCTTGCTGAGCGTATTGCTACCATTCGTTTTTCTAAAAATGAAGATCCTCAAACTCGCTACACTATTGCCAAAGAGATTTCTAATATTTATGCACCTTTAGCTAACCGCTTAGGTATTGGTCAGTTAAAGTGGGAGCTTGAAGATCTTGCCTTTAAGTTTTTACATCATGACGAGTATGCCCAGATTGCCAAAGATTTAGGGGAAAGACGTCTTGATAGAGAAAACTATATCAATGAGTTTGTTCAAAACTTAGAGCAAACTCTACGCAAAGAAGGTATCAATGCTACCGTCTATGGTAGACCTAAGCATATTTATAGTATTTACAAAAAGATGCAAAAAAAGCATCTTAAGTTCAATCAACTCTTTGATATTAGAGCAGTACGTGTTGTTGTAGATACCATTGAAGAGTGTTATGCAGCTTTAGGCATTATCCATACTCATTATGAGCATATTGCTAAAGAATTTGATGACTATATTGCCAATCCAAAACCAAATGGTTACCAATCTATCCATACTGTAGTTTATGGAAAAGAAAGAAAGGTTGTAGAAGTGCAGATAAGAACACAAGCTATGCATCAATTAGCAGAGCTTGGTGTTGCAGCTCACTGGAAATATAAAGAAGGCAATGGTCAAAGCCAAGGTGTTGAAGAGCGTATTAACTGGTTACGTAAACTATTATCGTGGCGTGACGATATGGTTGAGTCAGGCTCTTTACAAGAGGAATTTAAAAAGCAAGTCTTTGAAAATCGTGTGTACGTATTTACTCCAAATGGTGAAGTAATCGATTTACCAAATGGAGCAACTCCCCTAGACTTTGCTTATCAAGTACACACTATGATTGGTCACCGTTGTATTGGCGCAAAAGTAGATGGTCGTATTGTGCCATATACTTATAAACTAAAGACTGGTGAACAAGTTGAAATTATCACTCAAAAAAATCCTAATCCTTCCCGTGATTGGTTAAAAGCTGACAACGGCTTTTTATTTACTCAAAAAGCTCGTAATAAGGTTCAGTCTTGGTTTAGAAAGGTTGATTTTGATAAGAACAAGGAAGCTGGCGCTGAAATAGTTGAAAAGGAAGTTGAAAAACTTGGCTTAAACTTAAATAAAGAGCAAATTACAGCGGTCTTAAAAGAAAAAGTATCTAAATTCAACTTAAGAACTGTCGACGATGTTTTAGCTAATATCGGATCTTGTGATATAGGCACTAATGCTATTGTAAGTATTTTCAGTGACTATGTTGAAAAGAGCAATAAGGACAATCAGGATAATCAAGATATCTTAGAGGATATCTTAAATAGAAAACCTACTGTTACAGAGCAGATCTTAAAGAAAACCGAGCATAAAAGTGGCATCGTAGTTGAAGGTGTGGGCGATCTGATGACCCATATGGCCAAGTGCTGTCACCCAATTCCAGGCGATGAGATTGTAGGCTTCGTAACTCAAGGTAGGGGTATTTCTGTTCACAGAAAAGATTGTGAAAAATTACGTCGCATGATGGCTTTGTACCCTGAGCGCGTGGTAAGTGCTACTTGGGGCGACAATATCCTCGCAACTGGTACTGGCTACACGGTAACCTTACGTGTAGTAGGCTCTGATTACCCTGGCTTTTTGCGCGATGTAACTACAGTAATTGCCAATGAAAAGATGAATGTCTTAGGGGTTAAATCTCATACAGATCCTTTAAAAGATTTGTCTTTAATTGATATTGATTTGCTAGTTATCAGCATTCCAACTTTGCAAAGGGTAATTGCTAAATTAAACGATCTACCAAAAGTTACTTCAGCACAAAGAATTTAGTTAAAAATCAATAAGCTACAACGATATTAGAGATTGTTTATTTTTTGAAAGAATAAAGTCTTTTAGTATGGTATAATTTTGAGCTTAAAAGTTTACTATTTGGAGTATATATGTCTTCATCTCCTAAGATTATTTTTGTTACCGGTGGTGTTGTTTCATCTCTTGGTAAAGGTATTGCTGGTGCATCTTTAGCAGCAGTATTAGAAGCTCGTGGTTTAAAAGTAACCATTATGAAGCTAGATCCATACATCAATGTTGATCCTGGTACTATGAGCCCAATTCAACATGGTGAAGTTTTTGTTACAGAAGACGGTGCAGAAACAGATCTAGACTTAGGTCATTATGAGCGTTTTATTAACGCTAAAATGTCTAAGAAGAATAATTTCACCACTGGCAGAATTTATTCTGACGTAATTAGAAAAGAACGTCGTGGTGATTATCTTGGTGCTACTATCCAAGTTATTCCTCACATTACTAACGCTATTAAAGAAAGAATTTTATTAGGTTGTGAGGGTAATGATATTACCTTAGTAGAAATCGGTGGTACTGTAGGTGACATCGAATCTCTACCATTCTTAGAGGCAATTAGACAATTAGCTGTTGACATTGGTCGTGAAAATGCATTATTCATGCATTTAACCTTAGTTCCTTACTTACAAACCTCTGGTGAAGTTAAGACTAAGCCAACACAGCACTCAGTAAAAGAATTACTATCTATTGGTATTCAACCAGATATCTTAATTTGCCGTTCAGAGCACGGAATTCCTGCTCACGAGCGTCATAAGATTGCTATGTTCTGTAACGTATCAGAGAACGCAGTAATCAACATGAAGGACGTAGATTCAATCTACAAGATCCCTGCATTATTAAAGAGCCAATACTTAGATGAATTCGTGGTAAAACGTTTCCACTTTGATGTGCCAGAAGCTGATCTATCTGATTGGGAGCAAGTTTTATATCAACAAGCTAATACCACCGGTGAAGTTACTATCGGTATGGTAGGTAAGTATGTTGAGTTACACGATGCTTACAAGTCAGTAAATGAAGCTTTAAAACACGGTGGCTTAAAGAATCGTTTACAAGTTCACATCAAGTATATTGATTCAGAAGACGTAGAAGTTAAGGGCGTATCTGTATTAGAAGGCTTAGATGCAATCTTAGTTCCTGGTGGTTTTGGTAAGCGTGGTGTAGAAGGCAAGATTTTAGCTGCTAAATACGCTCGTGAGAACAACATCCCTTACTTAGGAATTTGTTTAGGTATGCAGGTTGCCTTAATTGAGTACGCAAGAAACGTAGCTCACATGGATAACGCTAACTCTACAGAGTTTGATCCTAATACTAAGTACCCAGTAGTTGCTTTAATTACTGAGTGGAAGGATGAGTCAGGTAAAGTTGAGAAACGCTCAGACAAGTCTGACTTAGGTGGTACTATGAGATTAGGTGGTCAATTATGCCACTTACAAAAGGATTCTCTAGTACGTAAGCTATACGGTAAAGACGATATCGTAGAGCGTCACCGTCACCGTTATGAAGTAAATAACAATCTTATCAAGCAAATCACTGATGCTGGCCTAAAGATTGCTGGTTTATCAACTGATAACAAGCTTGTTGAGATTGTGGAGAACCCAAATCACCCATGGTTTATTGGTGTTCAATTCCACCCTGAATTTACTTCAAATCCACGTAGTGGTCATCCACTATTCACAGGCTTTATTAAAGCTGCTAAAGAATATCAGGATAAGCACTAACGATGAAGTTACTCTCCATAATACTGTTAATTGCCTTTGTAGTTTTAGGTTACAACGTAATCAAGGGGCAAAACGGTGTTATGGAGTATCGTCAAGTAAGTCAAAAGCTTGATGAAGAAACTTTCAAATCTAAAAAGTTACAAGCCCGTAACAGAGCTCTTCAAGATGAGATTACCGACTTAAAGCAAGGTAATAAAGTAGTTGAAGAGCTTGCTCGCTCAGAATTAGGCATGGTAAAAAAAGACGAAGTTTTTTATCGTGTGATCCCAAAGGAAACTCAAGATCAAAAGAGGAGATAGAGTGTCTATTTCTCCAGTTGACGTGATTGTCCCTGCAGCCGGTGTCGGTAAAAGAATGAGTTTAGGTTACCCTAAGCAATACGCCAAAATCGGTTCAAAAACAGTTATTGAACACACTATAAGCGCTCTTTTAAGCTCACCTTATGTAGCTAATGTAATTGTTGGTATCAATAAAGACGATCCGTATTATGACAGTTTACCTATTGCCTCTAATCCTCGTGTAGTAAAAGGCATTGGTGGCGCTGAAAGATGCGATACTGTGTTAAATTGCATGGATTTGGCAAGTACTGATTATGTGATGGTGCATGATGCTGCAAGACCACTTTTAAGTGCTTGTGATCTTAAAAAGTTATATGAAAACGCCACATTGCCAAGTTGCGATGGTGCAATCTTAGCTTGCAAAGTTGCAGATACTATAAAGTATGTAACTGATGGTATCATTGAAAAAACAGTGGATAGAGCTCCTTTATATAGAGCCTATACCCCACAAATGTTTAAAACAAAATTATTAAAGCAAGCGCTACAAGAGGCTTTTAATAAAGGCTTTAAAGTTACTGATGATAGCTCAGCTATGGAAATGTGTGGTTATAAAGTTTTAATTGTAGAAGGTAATGCTCAAAACTTTAAGCTTACAACTCCAGACGATTTAGCTTTAGCAAAACTCATAATAGGAAATGATGATGTTTAGAATTGGTCACGGTTTTGATGTTCACCGTTTTGGGGGCGAAGGTCCTTGTATCTTAGGTGGTGTTAAAGTTCCTTACGAGCAAGGTTTAATAGCCCATTCAGATGGTGATGTCCTATTGCATGCTATAAGTGATGCGCTTTTAGGTGCTCTTGCCTTAGGAGATATTGGGCATTTTTACCCAGATAACGATCCTAAATACTTGAATATTGATTCAAGAATTCTTTTAAAAGATGTCTATCAAAAGGTTTTAGCTAAAGGTTATAAAGTTGTAAATCTTGATGCGACAATTTTAGCTCAAGCTCCTAAAATGGCAGCCTATGAACCAAAGATGATTGAGAATATTGCTCAAGATTTAAATCTTGATAAAGATTGTGTTAGTGTAAAGGCTACTACTACCGAGAAATTAGGCTTTACTGGACGAAAAGAAGGTATTGCAGTAGAAGCTGTAGTGCTTTTAGCTAAATGTGAAAACTAAGATGAAACTATTTACCTATTTATACGATCTTTTTGAGCGTTTATCCTCTCATAAACTTGCTGTATACATTATGAGTATTAACTCTTTTATAGAGTCTATCTTCTGGCCAATTCCAGCAGATGTAATGCTCATTCCTATGTGTATTTATCACCGTAAGAGAGCCTTTTATTATGCTCTTTTAACTGTAATTGCCTCTGTATTAGGTGCCATTGTTGGTTATTACTTAGGTTACTATCTTTACGATCCTTATGTTAAAGATGCCATTGCATTCTTCCACTATGAAAAGAGCATGGAGACTGTAAGAAACTGGCTTGCTAACGAATATGGCATGCTCATGATCTTTGTAGGTGCCTTTACACCTATTCCTTATAAAGTAATTGCTGTAACTACAGGTGTAGTAGCTTGTGAGAGTATTTTAAACACAGGACATGCTGGCATGCTTGCTATCATTCCTTTTGTGTTGATCTCTTTTGTAGGTCGTGGCTTAAGATTCTTTTTAGAAGCTATCCTCATTTACTTAGGTGGCGAGAAGATGCAACACGCTATCAAGCGCTATATTGATGGCATAGGTTGGGCCTGTGTTCTTCTAATTGTGCTATTTATCGTGTATAAGGTCTTATTTTAAAAAAATATTTTCGTATTAGTGGTGCTTTTGTGTAACAATAACTAAAGTTAGATAAAAGTACTTACTATATATGAATACCAAATTTAATTTAATTCTATCTACTCTTGCAGCCTTAAGTCTTTTAGTAGGCTGTGTTGATTCTAGCAAACCTAAAACAGTAGCTACTGTTGAATACGCTAAGCCTGTCCATGTAAATAAAAAGCTTGTCAAAAGACGTGTGTACTCAAATGGTACTGATGCAAGCTCACAAGTCGGCGTAATCAAGCCTTATAAAGAAGATCCTTCAACTACTACTGTAAGTTCAAGACAACCTGTACCATATGTACCAGAGGATAGTACTACAGTTTCAAGTACTCCTTTAGTAAATCAAAGTGCTGATACTTACACAGTTAAAAGTGGTGACACTCTATACTCAATTGCCTTTAGATATGGCAAAGATTATCGTCAGTTAGCTTCAAACAACGGCATTGAAAGTCCTTACAATATTACTGTAGGTCAAGTTCTACAATTAAATAAAGCAACTGCCTCAAGTCTTAAAAAAGAAAGTGCTAAACCAAAGTACTATATTGTGCAATCTGGAGATACAGCAGTATCCGTTGCTAAAAAGAATAATTTGACTTTATCTCAATTAGTTAAGGCAAATAACCTTAAAAAGCCATATAACTTAAAGACAGGTCAAAAATTAAGTTTAGTAGATAAAAAAGGTCAACACTTTGAGGATTTAACCACCCCAAATGTAGTACCTGTTGCAAAGGCAGCTAAATCTGCCAATACTACTAATACTCAAACTTTAGAGACACCAGAACTAGTACCAGCAAGTGTCAACACTAGTGAGCCTGTAAAGGTAGTTTCAGGTAAAACTAAGACTGTTTCAGGTGTAACTTGGATGTGGCCTGCTAAAGGCAGAGTAATACACAATTTCTCTAATGAGAATAAAGGTATTGATATTGCAGGTTCTCGCGGTCAAAACGTGATGGCAGCTTCAGCAGGTCAAGTTGTATACTCAGGTAATGCTTTGCGTGGCTATGGTAATTTAATTATCATCAATCACAATAATCAATATCTATCAGCCTATGCTCATAACGATATGTTATTAGTAAAGGAAGGACAAAAGGTTAAACGCGGACAAGTAATTGCCAAGATGGGCTCAACTGATGCAAGTCAGGTAATGCTACATTTTGAAATTCGTTACAAAGGCAATTCTGTAAATCCAAGAAAATATTTACCATAACAATAAAAGATAAAAACATATAGCAAACAAGATAAGCAAACAAAATTTAAGGACGCTTATGAATAACACTAATTTAAATAATGATCTTGAAAACGTAGGCCGTGAAGATTTTGCTGAGGCAAGCGAAGATAAGCTAGATAAAAAAAACGATAATAGATTTGCTGACAGCAAGGCAGATTCCTTATCAAGTTACTTTAACACTATCAGAAAATATCCACTTTTATCCTCAGAGCAAGAAACAGAGATTGGTAAAAAAGCCAAACTTGGGGATAAGCGTTCTATTGATTTGATGATCACTTCAAATCTTAGATTAGTCGTCAAGATTGCTAAGAATTATCGTGCTCGTGGTGTGCCTTTATTAGATTTAATTGAGGAAGGCAATTTAGGTTTAATCCACGCTGTACAAAAGTTTGAGCCTGAGCGCGGTTTTAGATTCTCTACCTATGCTACTTGGTGGATTAGACAAAGCATTGAACAGGCTGTCATGATCCAATCAAGACTTGTGCGTTTGCCAGTGCATGTAATTAAAGATCTAAATGTTATTTTAAAAGCTAAAAAGGCTTTGCAAGAAGAGCATGGTTTATCTGTTTCTATTTCCGATATTGCAAAAGCTGTAGACAGAGATCCTGAGGAAGTACGCTCCTTATTAGCTTATTTAGATGGCGCAACTCCATTAGATTTAGCCTTTAAGGCAACCGATGAGGATAAGGAAGTATCTATCTTAGATATCGTACCAGATACAAAGATGGAAAGTCCTTTTGATCATGTAGATAAAAAAGAAATCGTGCAGATTGTTAAAAACTGGTTTAACAGCCTTACTGAGAAGCAACAAATGGTAGTGTTATACCGCTTTGGCTTAAATGATGAGGAGGTTTTAACCTTAGAAGAAGTAGGTCAAAAAGTTAATTTAACTCGTGAGCGCGTAAGACAAATTCAAACTGAAGTCTTAAAGAGTTTACGTAAGACCTTTGAGATGCATGGTATCAATAAGTACACCTTCAAAGAAGTGGAATAATCTTTTAAACTAAGCTTCAAAGTTGCTTTGAAGCTTAGTTTAAATCCTTTCTTAAAACATTTATTCTTTAATTAAAGCTTTTAAATCATAAAGTAAGTTTAAGGCATCCCTTGGAGTTAACTCGTTGATGTCTATAGCTTTAAGCTTTTGTTCAACTTCACTAGGCTTTACTTTTTCAACTATCTTTTCAATCACTTGAGACTCTGTAGTTTTTGAAGATTGAGTATCTTTAGTAACAGCTTTAGCTTTAACTTCTTTTGAGCTTATAGTTTGAATTTTTTGAATATAGTCTTTAGCTTTAGTAATGATGTCTTCAGGTAAACCTGCAAGCTTACCAACTTCCACTGCGTAAGAGTAGTTTTGACTACCACTACAAGCTTGATATAAGAACACAATCTTGCCTAAGCATTCACTTGCTTTAAAGCAGATATTCTCAAGATTTGGATATGTGTCAGAGAGCTTTGCAATCTCAGGATAATGTGTTGCAAATAAAGTAAAGCAGTTGATAGTAGAGCACATGTGCTCAGCAATAGCTAAGGCCAAAGCTCCACCTTCGTAAGTGGAGGTTCCACGACCAATCTCATCCATAAGCACTAAAGAGTTTACAGTAGCGTTATTGATGATAGAGGATGTCTCTTCCATTTCTACCATAAAGGTAGAGCGACCAGAGATTAGATCGTCTGAGGCACCAATTCTTGTGAATATTCTATCGATATTACCAATGATAGCTTCTCGTGCTGGAACAAAAGATCCTATTCTTGCCATAATGCTAATTAAGGCAGTTTGTCTCATGTAGGTAGATTTACCACCCATGTTAGGACCTGTAATGACAAGCATATTCTTTTGGCTTAAATCAATGGAGTTAGCCACAAAAGGTGTGTCAGTTAATGTTTCAATTACAGGATGACGACCATCTACAATTTTAAGCTCATGATTATTAGTAAGCACAGGTCTTACATAATTTCTATCTTTAGCAATGATTGCAAAGGAGGTTAATACATCTAAAAGTGCAATTAAGGAAGATAAAGTAATTAACTCATTGATGCTTTGCTGTAGCGTTTTCACAATCTCAATAAAGATTTGAGTTTCAAGAGCTAAAGCACGCTCTTGAGCAGACAAGGCTTTTTGCTCAAGCTCTTTTAATTCTGGAGTGATATATCTTTCGTTATTCTTTAGAGTTTGACGTCTTATATAGTAGTCAGGTACTTTATCTGCTTGAGCTTTAGATACTTCAATATAAAAGCCGTGAACAGAGTTATAGTTTACTTTTAGGGTAGGAATACCAGTTTGCTCTTTTTCCCGTTGCTCAATTTCATTAAGCAGTGCTTCAGATCCATTCATCAAATCGCGAAGCTCATCAAGCTCACTATTGTAGCCTGGTGCAATCACATTACCATCCCGTAAAAGGGTTGATGGATTGTCTTGAATACTTACTTTAAGTAAGTTGTAAACTTCAGTTAAAGGATTTAAGTTTTGATTAAAGCTTATTAAAGCATCCTTTGAGCTTGCAGCTAACAGCTCTTTTAACTTAGGAATGACACTTAATGAATCTCTTAAAGTTGAGAGATCTTTAGGACGGGAAGAGCATAGACCTATTCTTGCGCTAATACGCTGAATATCACCAATACTTTGTAGAATTTGCTCAATAGGCTCTATAGCTGTATCTTTTAAAGCTTCAACTAAATCTAAACGACGATTAACCTCGTTATTGTCACGCAGAGGTTGTACTATCATTTGGCGTAGGAGTCTTTGACCCATTGGGGTTGAAGCCCCTTCAAGAACACTGATTAGAGAGCCTTGTTTTTCACCTTTTAAATTTGACAATAACTCAAGATTCTTTTGGGCGGTATTATCTAGTAATACAAAACTAGAGTTGTCGTCTCTACTAATCTTTGTAATATGCTCAAGTGGTACATTTTGAGTGCCTTTAACATAAGTAAGTAGGGCACCAGCTGCACAAATACCATCTTCAAGATCTTCAATATCAAAACCAAATAAGCTATTAGTATTAAATTGTTTACAAAGCTCTTTATAGCAAGTTTGCAGATCAAAGTTCCATGGTGCTAGAGCCTTTTTAGAGCTAATGCTATCAATGATATTTCTATAAGCAAAGTTTTCAGGGTAAACAATTTCAATAGGACTTACTTTCTCAAGATATAGCTGTAATTCTTTCAAGTCGCTACATAAAGCTACTTTAAATAAGCCTGAACCTAAGGATAGGTAAGAAAAGCCAAAGTAGTTTTTGCCTTTATAAACACAAGCAATTAAGTTGTCTTGCTGATCTGGGGCAATACCCTCATCAGTTACAGTACCTGGAGTAATGATTTTTGAAACTTCTCTTACCATGTTTTTGCCAGGAGTGCCTTTTTGCTCGCATATAACGCAAGACTCACCCATCTTAATTAGTCTTGCAATATAGTTATCTACAGCATGGAAAGGCACTCCTGCCATTGGAATAGGCTCGCCGTTATTAGTGCCACGGCGGGTAAGAGTCAAGTCAAGTAATCTTGCAATCTTTTTAGCATCGTCATAGAACAATTCATAGAAGTCACCTAAGCGATACAACACTAAAGTGTCTGGGTATTTTGCCTTGATTTCAAGGTATTGGCGCATCATTGGAGTGGCGTTTTTGATTAAATCTTCCATG
Source organism: uncultured Succinivibrio sp. (assembly GCA_902785325.1). Taxonomy (GTDB): domain Bacteria; phylum Pseudomonadota; class Gammaproteobacteria; order Enterobacterales; family Succinivibrionaceae; genus Succinivibrio. Next base: position 11,137 of record CACZXZ010000026.1, read on the forward strand.
GTAGTCTAGGTGCAAAAAAAAACTTAGTTAAGTAGCAAAAAATGAAATATTCAGTAAGAACATAGAGAAATAACTATATTATAATTCCTAAAATCAAAATGTTAAAATCTATTATACGAATACAAAGTATTTATACATAAAAAATACATTGACAAATGTATAAAAATTAACTACCATGTATAAAAACGAGTTTAGGAGACACTATTATGGCAGCTGCAAAAGCATCCAATTCAAGCGCTGGCAACAAGCTAGTATCAAATATCACTAAAGATCCTAAGAAGCAAAAAGCCCTAGAAGCTGCTATGGAGCAAATCGAGCGTCAATTTGGTAAAGGCGCTATTATGCGTTTAGGTCAAAATGATCTAACCGATATTGAAGCTATTTCTACAGGCTCTCTATCTTTAGATATCGCTTTAGGTGTAGGTGGTTTACCTATGGGCCGTATCATTGAGATTTATGGTCCTGAATCCTCAGGTAAAACTACTTTAACCTTAGAGTTAATTGCGCAAGCTCAGTTAAAAGGTAAAGTTTGTGCCTTCATCGATGCTGAGCACGCACTTGATCCTATCTATGCTAAAAAGTTAGGTGTTAAAGTTGAAGATGTTTTAATTTCACAACCAGATACTGGTGAGCAAGCTTTAGAGATTTGTGAAACACTAGTACGCTCAGGTGGTGTTGATGTTGTAGTAATCGACTCTGTTGCAGCTTTAGTTCCTAAGGCTGAAATTGAAGGTGAAATGGGCGATAACCATGTAGGTTTACAAGCTCGTTTAATGTCTCAAGCTTTAAGAAAATTAACTGGTATCGTAAAGCAAGCTAACTGTATGGTTGTCTTCATTAACCAGTTGCGTATGAAGATTGGTGTAATGTTTGGAAGCCCTGAAACTACCACAGGTGGTAATGCCTTAAAGTACTACGCATCCGTACGTCTTGATATCAGAAAGGGTATGCCACTTAAGGATAAAGAAAACGTCCTTGGTAATGAAACAAAAGTTAAAGTAGTTAAGAACAAGGTTGCACCTCCATTTAAGACCGCAAACTTCCAAATTCTCTTTAACTACGGTATTGCTAAAAATGGCGAGTTAATTGAACTTGGTGTTAATGCTAAGATCATTCAAAAGACTGGTGCTTGGTTTGCTTACAATGGTCAAAAGATTGGTCAAGGTAAAGTTAATGCCATGAAGTTCTTAGATGAGAATCCAGCTATTGCCGATGAAATCGAGCAGAAGATCCGTGAGTTCTATAAGAACAACAATGACTATGAGGAGACTGCCTCCATTGGTGATGATGGCGCAAATCCTGATGTAGCTGCTTTAGACAATCTTGGTGGTGACATCAACGAAGACGATTTAATTACTCCTATCCCAGACGATCTATAGTCTATAGATGTTTGTAAGAAAACAAGTCAAACAAAAAAGTGATGACGTAGCAAAAGCGTATAACGCTGCGCTACGTTATTTAACCCGTCGAGAATACTCAAAAGTAGAGCTTTACAATAAGCTAAAGCTTTACTATACCGACTCTGCCTCTAAAGAAGCTCTAAAAAAATGTTTAGAGTACCACTATCAATCTGATGAGCGCTACGCTCAAGCTTTATCTCATCACTTAATCAGTCAAGGCTATGGACCTAGAAAACTCATGGTAGAAGCTTGTAAAAAAGGACTTAATAAAAGCTACTATCAAGAAGTTTTAGACGACACTGATTGGGTACAAATAGCTACTTTATATTTAAAGAAAAAGCTTAAAGGAAACGATGAAATTACCTTTGAGCAAAAGCAAAAGATACTTGCAAGTCTTGCAAGACGAGGTTTTTCAAATAGCCAATGCTTAGAAGCTTTTGATAGATATCAAGAGCTTGTAGATGAGGAATAAGAACTCTGTACGGAGACTTGTCTTAGGCAAAGTACTGCAAGCATATGCTTGCAGTACTGAAGCTTACTAGAAGTTTAATTTTTTGCGCGCAGCTGAAATAATAAATTCAGCAATATCATCTTGACTCATAGTAGAGGAGTCAATTAGTAAGTCACGATTGTTGATAGTATCAAGTCTTTCATTAGTAAAATACTTATGGTAAGAATCTCTAGCCTTATCAATTTCTTTTACATAATCTTCAACTTCATATTCAGGAATGCGTAATTCATTTACTGCGTTTTTAACTCTTTCCTCAAAAGGAGCATAGATCATGACGTTAAAACGTCTTTTATAGTCTTTTAGGATAAAGTCAGCACAACGACCTACAATTACGCAGTTGCTCTTTTGTACGCACTCGTGAATTAAGTTCTCCTGAACTTTATATAATCTTCTGTGCATAGAGCCTGTGCCAATACCCAAAGGGAAGAGGGCGTTGGCAAAAGGTAGCTTAATAGTCTCGTCTAAAGGACTTATAGAGCGCATATCCTCATTTAGAATTGAAGCTGCTTTTTCAATAAGATCTCTATCGTAATAATCAATATTAAGCTTGTGGGCAACTTTTTGAGCAATAGGTCTACCTAAGCTTCCAAATTGTCTGGAGATAGTGATTACATAGTTTTCCATAGCAAAACCTTTTAGTTAAATTCTTTTTTGAAGATCTTAATAAAGCCTTCTATAGCTTTATCAACAATCAATTTACCTTTCTCTTTAGTAGAGCCTACTGGCGATGCTAATACACCACAATCGGGTACTAAATCGTGACGTGCTGGATACACTGAATAAGGTAATGCTTGTGCTTTAACTTCAGTTGGCATAAGTTCAGTACGAACTAAATCAGGCTCTAAGTACATCATTAAAGAGGTTTCAGTAATAGCAGCATGCTCAAGAGCCCAACCTGGGAATGGAACATCTTTAAAGATCTCATCGACAGTCTTTTGATCTAACACATCCCACCAGTTAGATTGAACCACCTTTAACTTTGGGAATTGTGCTGTTGCCAAATCCATAGCTTCCTCAATAAAAGCTTGGTTTTCAAAGTGAGCGTTTTCAATAAAGATCTTATTAAAACCGTCACGGGCAAATTTACAGAGGATATCGGTTACTAAATGAATTAGAGTTTCACCATTTAAATCGATAGTACCTTTAAATAAAGGACCACCACCTGATAGTGGTTTTGATTTGTAACCATAAGTAATAGTTGGAGCAATGATGATATCTGTAACTTTAGCTAAATGCTTTGCGATGTCTTCAGCGATATAAGAATCTACACCAAGGGGTAAATGTGGACCGTGTTGTTCTGTTGATCCTATTGGTAAAACGACTACTTTATCAGAATTGTTTTCAAATTCTACTCTAGTTAAATGATGCATAATCTTCATAGTAGTGTCCTAAAACTTATAAGTTGTTAATACTTTCTCTGGCTCTTTTTGCATAATGATGTTGCCATTACGTACGCTTAAGATAGTAGAAGCTGTATTACGTACCGCATCAAAAGCATTGTCTTCATTTAGCACTACAAAGTTTGCGCTATTACCAACTTTAAAGCCGTAATCCTTAACACATAAAGTTTTAGCTCCATTGTAGGTAACAAACTTTAGTGAATTATTGATTTGCTCAACACTCATCATGTGAGATAGATGTAAACCAAAATCTAATTGATGCATTAAATTGCCATTACCTAATGGATACCAAGGATCTGAAATTGAGTCCTGAGCAAAAGATACGTTCAAGCCATTTTCAGTAAGCTCATCCACACGGCTAATACCACGACGTTTTGGATAAGTGTCATAACGACCTTGTAAGTAGCAGTTTTCAGTTGGGCAGACAATAAAGTTTAAATTTGCTTTTTTAAACTTAGTCATCATCTTAAAGGCGTAAGCATTGTTGTAAGATCCCATCGCACAAGTGTGGGAGGCTGCAGTACGTCCTTGTAAACCATTAAAATAAGTAAAAGCTGCAATGGATTCTACAAAGCGGGATTGATCGTCATCAGTTTCATCACAGTGGAAGTCTAAGAGTTTGTCGTATTTCATTGCAAGCTCAAAGCCTTTTTGCACAGAGCGAACACCGTCTTCACGAGTAAACTCAAAGTGAGGAATACCGCCTACGACATCAGCACCCATTTTTAAAGCTTCCTCAACAAGCTTATCGCCATCTTTATAGGCAAAGTAACCTTCCTGTGGGAAAGCTACAATTTGAATGTCCATGTAGTCTTTTACTTGCTCTTTAATCTCAAGCATAGCTTTAAGAGCAGTAAATTTTGGATCGGTTACATCAATATGAGTTCTTACATATTGCACACCGTGAGAGATTTGCTGTTTGATGGCAATATAGGCACGGCGTTTGATTTCAGCTTCGGTTAACTTATCTTTTGAGTCTGACCAATTGTCGATTGCTTCAAATAAAGTACCTGAGGCTGTTTCTTTTGATGGAAGAGATGCAGTATAGACATAATCTAAATGAATATGGGCATCTGCAAAAGGAGGAACTGTAAGTTTACCTTGTAAATCTACAACCTTAGCATCTTGATATTCTTGCTCTACATCTTTTCCAAATTTAATAAATTTGCCGTTTTCCACAGCAAAACTTGTAAGTCCTTGATTGTCGATATTTGCGTTTTTATAAATAGTAACTGACATGATTAAACCTTAATCCTTAGATTTTGCTTCAAAAATTTCTTTAATTACGTACATGCCTAAAGTTAGGATGATTAAGAAGGTTGCAGCCACTGCGATGGTAGGATCGATGGTGGCACGAAGGTTCTCCCACATCACCATAGGTAAAGTCTTAGTATCAGCACCTGACACAAAGATAGTAACAACTACTTCATCAAGTGAAGTTACAAAAGATAAAAGGGCTGAGGTTACTAATGAGCTTTTAACCCCTGGCACGGTAACTTTGAAAAAAGCACCAATAGGAGTTGATCCCATAGACATAGCTGCAAGCTCTAAATTTGTATCAAAACGAGCTAGAGCTGAGGACATGGTTAAAAACACCATAGGGATTGCAAGAAGGCTATGAGCCATCACAAGTCCTAGAATGGAGTTGTTAAGACCTACCTTGGCAAAAGAAGCGTATAAAGCAACACCTGTAATTACCACGGGCACAATCATTGGGGTGAGCATTAAATTTAAAAACAAATTCTTGCCTTTAAAGTTTAATTTGTTAACCGCTAAAGCAGCTAAAGTGCCAATGATAGTAGCAAGTACTGCTACTAATAAGGCGATTATGATAGAACGCTCTAAAGAGGTTATCCACTCAGAGTTTTCAAAGAACTTTACATACCACTTTATAGAGAATTCTTTGATTGGGTACACAAAGTAGTTTAAGGAGGTAAAAGACTGCGGAATGATCACTAAGGCTGGTGCAATAATGACAAACAGAATTAAGAATACTAGAAAATATAACATCGTCTACCCCTTAAGCATTCTTTACAAAGATATTGCCAGTAAGTTTGAAAGCTATAGCAATAATTAAGTAAACCAAAACTAGTAACTCTACAGATAAAGCAGAAGCTAAACCCCAGTTAAAGTTAGTCATGCTCTTTTCAATTAAGTTTGAAAGCATCATATTGTCAGGACCACCTAATAAGGCAGGTGCAATATAGAAGCCTAGGGATAACACGAAAACCATAATTGAGCCTGAGAGCATACCAGACTTTGATAAAGGTAAGAACACGTGAGTAAAGCCGTAGAACTTACTACCACCCATAATGCTTGAGGCTAGCATTAAGTTCTTATCAATCTGCTTCATAGTGTTTTGAAGGGATAAGAACATAAATGGGATAAGGATGTGTACTAAGGAAATGGTAACTGCCAAATCTGTGTACAGAAGTTTAGCTGGCTCTTTTACAAAGCCTATGAATAATAAAGCCTGATTTACAATACCGTTGTTTTGCAAAATGATTTGCCAAGCAAAGATACGTACAAGCATTGATACCCAGTAAGGGATAAGTACACCTGCGGTAATTAACACTCTTACTTTTTTGGTTTTTGCATTAACGCTAAGGTAAGCCATTGGGTAGGCTAGTACTAAGCACACTAAAGTTACGATAAAAGCAATTTTTACAGTACTAAAAAGTACAGACAAATATAGTGGCTCTGTAAAAGCTTTAATGTAAAAACCAAAGGTAAAACCTTGTTTTGATATCAAACTCTTTTTGATGATATCTAACAAAGGAAGTCCCATGGTTAGTACCACATACAACAAAGGAATGATTAGTAATAACCATTTAGCTTTGTCATAGAGGTTGTTAGAAAAAGTTTCTTTACTCATCGTCTATCCTAAGGTGGCATAAAGCCACCTACAGTTTTTACTTACTTAAAATCCAAGCATCAAAGCGTTCTAGAACAGTGTTTAAGTTCTCAGCCCAATAAGCGTTGTCGATGTAGAACTCGTTTTGCATTTGCTCAGGAGTTTGACCAATACGCTTTAATTGATCTTGGTTTAAAAGCTTGATAGCCTCTGGGTTAGTTGAACCATAAGGAATTTGTGAGGAGAAAGCTGCTTGTTGCTTTGCTGAGCTAATAAAGTTAATAAACTTCATAGCGTTAGCTTTGTTAGGTGCGTTCTTTGGAACTACCCAACCTGCAGCAATACGCATACCTTGATTGTAGTTAATCTCAACAGGTGCACCTTCATCTTGAGCATTTAGAATACGACCTGACCAAGCTAAAGCAATATCAGCCTCACCTGTAGATAGCATTTGTGAAGGTTGTGCACCCTTAGTCCACCATACGATAGAGTCTTTGATGGTATCAAGTTTCTTAAATGCTCTGTCTAAATCTAGTGGGTATAACTTGTCAGGAGTTACACCATCAGCAAGTAGTGCTGATTCAAGTACAGTTACAGGATACTGCCACATAGCTCTTTTACCTGGGAATTTTTCAAGATCATAAAATTCAGCCCAGTTAGCAGGAGCTGGAGTCTCTTTAAACTTGTCTTTGTTGTAAGAAATTACAGAGGAGTAAACTTCAGCACCAACTACATGCTCAAGCTGTACTTCTTTATCAAGTTTTTCTGTAACTACCTTGTAATCAATTGGCTCTAAGTAACCTTGTTTACCTGCATATACGCCCCAGTAAGCATCACAGTTCATCACATCCCACTCGGTGGTATCGTTTTCTACCATGGCAATTAACTTTGCGTAATCTGAAGGAGTTACTACAGTTACCTCAATACCAGTCTCTTTTTCAAAAGGAATGATGTTTTGCTTTACACGAGCATCGGTATTGGTGCCACCCCAGTCTACGAAAACTAGTTTGCCAGCATCAGCAGTTGATGTATCTTGAGAGGCTTTGTCGTCACCGCAACCGGTGGTTAAAATTGCAACTAAAGAGGATACTAATAAGGTTTTTGCAAAATTCTTCATGGGAAACTCCATTATTCAAATAAGATAGCAGTGTGGTTAGCATCAAAACCTAGTAACACAGGTTTTGTTAAATCTAGTTCTCTAAAATCGTGGACACTAAAGGTTACGTTTAAACTTAAATTGCCCACCTTTGCTTTAGCTTTAACTAGTTGACCTAAGTAAATGTTCTCGTCGATAACAGCTTTGAAAGTGTTGTCGTAAGTTTGTCCATCCTTTACTAAGTGAATAGCTTCAGGACGTAGGGCAAAGAATGGATTTGGATCTTGATTTTTGATGGTAGAAAGTGGTGTCTTAATTGTGCATTGACCTTCAACTAAAGGAGAGGCACCACTAACTTTAGTACCTCCGTCAATTGCCTCATAAACGGCGTTGTTTAAAGGGATGATATTAGTTGTTCCCATAAATTCAGCTACAAAGCGGTTTGATGGTTGCTCATAAATCTTTTCTGGAGTATCAAACTGCTGAATTTTACCTGCGCTTACGATACAAATCTTATCAGACATGGAGAAAGCTTCTTCTTGATCGTGAGTAACTGAGATGGTGGTCATACCAAGTTCATGAGTAATTCTCTTGATCTCAAATTGCATGTCGTGGCGTAGGTTTTTATCAAGAGCACCTAGAGGCTCATCAAGTAATAATAAAGGTGGGTTATAGATAATGGCACGAGCAAGAGCTACACGCTGTTGTTGACCACCTGACAATTGTCTTGGAAGTCTGTCAGCAAGACCATCTAGCTTAATTAAAGAAAGCATCTTTTTAACTTTTTTGTCGATATCCTCTTTCTTTAATTTACGAAGCTTTAGTGGATAGGCAATATTCTGTGCCACAGTAAGGTGTGGAAATAGAGCATAGTTCTGAAAGAGCATACCAATGTTTCTTTTGTAACAAGGTGTAGTAGCAACATCTTTACCGTTGATAAAGATCTTGCCACTAGAGCAACGCTCAAAACCTGCGATAACTTTTAAAAGGGTAGTTTTACCTGAACCTGAGGATCCTAGGATGGAAACAAATTCACCTGCTTTACAAGTAAGGTTAATATCTTCTAAGGCTTTAAAGGTTCCATAATTTTTTGAGACATCTAAAACGACGAGCTCCTGACCAATTCCCATAAATAACTCCAATTAACTAATTCTTTTAAAAGCATTGTGCTCTATAAAGACACAGCTTTTTAAAGTGGCTTTGTCTTGGTGCAGGAGATAATTACGATGTTTTAATCTGGTGCGAAGGTAAATGAATTACGATTTATCAAGGAGTAAAGGAACAAAAGAGCGAACCTTAAAAGCGCAGGTAAGAGTAAATTGTGATCGTAGAACCAGTTTTACAAATGGGGAGAAATCCCCATTTGTAAGCAATTTAAACTTTAGTTGCACTAAAACTACAAAATTAAGTAAAAAAAGAAAGGAGAGCTTTATTAGTGCAATTAAAAGATCTTAAGTTTTGCAAACTAAAAGTTTTAAAGCTTAAGATTTTAAAAGATAAGTTATAATTGGGAATAAGTAAGAAAGAGTAGTAAGTAGGTTAGTATGGTTTTTAAAGATGAACAAATAATCTGGAAGGTAAGAGCTGGGGTTAAATTACCCTTTGCACCTGAAGATCCAAAGGGCATAAATGAGAAAAATCAAGCTCAACCTTTAAAAACAGAAACTACTCAAACTGCAAATCAAATAGCTAATAACAGCTCAGTAGTTGCTAATCAAAATCAAGCTATTGTAAATACTAAGGAAGATGCAAATACACAGCCTGCAACTACCACTCAAACTGTTGCAGCTCCTGTTGCAAGTCAAAATGTAAATCAGAACTCAGTTCAAACTCTTGACCAAAATACTCTTCAAAACCAAAACGAGAATGTAAGTAAGACGCTTTCTGAGAGCTCTGAAAAGAGTCTATCTTCTGCTGCAATTCAAACTATTGCAGCTCAAAGTTTTCCTAAAACTACTACACTTGAAAGTACTACAACTGTAAAGACTACTGCATCAAGTGCCGTACAAACTCCGATTGCAAAGCCTCAGGTTGCACCTTCAACCAACGATACTCACTCTTTTGATGATTTAAATTCACTTCCAATTGAAGAGCTTAATAAGCGCTTGTTGTTACAAAAGATAAACTTAAAGCAGGATGCTTTTGAAGGAAATCCTGCACAAGCTCAAGTAACAGATGGTGTAGCAACAAATGCTCAACAAGCATCTTTGAATACCGAGTGCAAAGTTCTTGAAAATCTACAAGCACCTCTAAATGAGAAGGTAGCTAAACTTGATGCTACAAGCTCTGTGTCTAACCGTGAACCTTTAGCTTCAGCAAGCAAAGAAGCACAAACAACTACAGAGCCTGTAGTAACTTTAGCAACTGCATCAGTTGTTCCTGTTGCAGGTTCAGATAGAACTACAAGCGAAAATACTAAAGCTTCAACTACTTTAGCTTATGGTGAGGTTGCACCTGAATTTGTAAGTCATTTAAAAAACAGTGAAGCACAAGCAAAGCAAGAGCAGAGTATTAACCCTGTATCACAACAGCATATGTTTAATGCCGCAACTCCTACTGCAGTAGTAGATGGGGTAGCAGTTGCAAATAACGCAAGTGTACAAGAGGAGAGTCTAATTACTCCTATTGCTAATTGGCATTTGCGAAAACAAAGAGCTGACGTCTTTATCGATTTGAACTCTAGTGTGGATTTTGTGGAAGGTTTAGTTAACTTTTTAAAATCTAAGAAAGTAGATGTAAAACCTTTTGATGAGAAAGTGCATTACTTACCATCTGATTTACTTTTAGTTGATCAAACAAGACTAGTGCCTCAAGGTACAGTGTATTGCTTAAACTTAGGTAAAAGATATATTTGGGACAATCTAAAACTAGAGTTAGGTGATAAGCTCAAATGATTAGTGATAAAAAGTTCTACACTAGAGTGCTTACAAAGGATGATTTAAATCTAGTACCTGAGCTTGAAGAAATAGCTTTTAAAGCTCAAAAAGATCCTTGGGGTACTCAAGCTATTCAAGAGAGTTTTGAGGATAGCTATGTGTTATTAGGTTTATTCCATTATCAAAAAGTAATTGGCTTTTCTGTGATTTTTAATACTAAATTCACCACCGATTTATTAGAGATCTGCCTAACCCCTGAATTTCAAGGACAGCATCTTGGACAATTACTTTTACACAACACCCTTTTAAAAGCCTTAGAAATTGGAGCAAAAGAGTGCTTTTTAGAAGTAAGAGTAAGCAATACCAAAGCCTTTAACCTCTATCAAAAATACGGCTTTGAAAAGGTTGGTTTAAGAAAAAACTACTACAACTCTAAAGATGGTACTCCTGGCGAAGATGCCTACACCATGCAACTTCCTGATATTGAAAGTAGACTTGCTCTTATAAACTTACAGGATCTTAATTGTAAGTAAACTTAAAAGAGATTTAGGTTAGCTTGTTAGATGAGCTTTAGAGGTTTTAAATCAAGAACTGTGACGATAAGATCTTTTGGAAAAATAAATCTGAAGTTGAGTGGGTAGATTGCTAGATTTCTTCCTTGTAAATTTTAATTTACTTACTGCCCCTTCTCCAAAATTTACTAGTTTTTCTAAAAAATAGAGGGTATTTTAACTTTTTCTAGATAATTTAAGCGTTTACATAAATACTATTGCACTGTTTAAATGCAATAGTAAAAATCCTTAAAATACCTACATTTTTCTAAAAAATGCTTATATATCAATATATAAAGTCTAAAATTCATTGATTTTTCTTACTTTTTTGTAATTTTGATCACATCTTAATGTTAAATCAATGAAAAACCTATACAATGTCATGCTAAGACAAACAGTCTTAAGTTTTGGCGTGACGATCTATTCATTTGCGATATAAAAGCACTAAAAATGTAATCTATGCGCTATTTTGTTGTAGTGAAAATACTATAATAATAACCTAGGAAGTGGCTCTTCCAAATCTACATTTATGCATATAGCTGTAAATTTAGAGCTAGAGATCTGACCAAGCTCAGATGCTAGGAAAGCCCTATTGTTACCAAACAATGGAAAGTACACTTTTCACAATTTAATACGGTCATTTTGACTATTATCAAACAGGGAAATGCGATGCTTATAGGTATTCCTAAAGAGAGTTTGCACGGTGAGACTAGGGTTGCTGCAACCCCAGATACTGTGGCTAAACTTTTAAAGTTAGGCTTTGAAGTTGCTGTTCAAAGCAATGCAGGAGCTCTTGCAAGTTTTGACGACGCTTCATATGCTCAAGCTGGTGCAAAAGTTGTTAAAGAGAAAGAGGCTTGGGGTGCAGATATTATCTTCAAGCTAAATGCTCCAACTGATGCTGAAATTGAACTAATGCACGAAGGTCAAACTTTAGTAAGTTTTATTAGACCTGCTCAAAACAGTGAATTAGTTGAGAAACTAAATGCTAAAAAAGTTACTGTTTTAGCAATGGATATGGTGCCACGTATTTCTCGTGCCCAATCTCTAGATGCTCTATCATCAACAGCTAATATTTCAGGTTATCGTGCAGTTATCGAAGCTGCTCATGCTTTTGGCAGATTCTTTACAGGTCAGGTAACCGCTGCAGGTAAAGTTCCACCTGCAAAAGTTATGGTTATCGGTGCTGGTGTAGCAGGTCTTGCTGCAATCGGTACTGCTCACTCCTTAGGTGCTATTGTTCGTGCTTTTGATACTCGTTTAGAAGTAGCCGATCAAATTAGATCAATGGGTGGTGAGTTCTTAAAGCTAGACTTTAAGAATGAAGAAGGTGGTTCATCAGACGGTTATGCTAAGGTAATGTCTGACGAGTTCATCAAGGCTGAGATGGAATTATTTGCAAAGCAGTGTAAAGAAGTTGATATCATCATCACTACTGCTGCAATTCCAGGTAAGAAGGCTCCATTACTAATCACTAAAGAAATGGTAGCTTCAATGAAGGCTGGCTCTGTAATCGTTGACTTAGCAGCTGCAACTGGCGGTAACTGTGAAGGCACTGTAGCAGGTGAAGTTATCACCACTGAAAACGGTGTTAAGATGATTGGTTACACCGATTTAGCTGCAAGATTACCAGCTCAATCTTCACAACTATATTCAACTAACCTTGTAAACTTAGCAAAACTACTTTGCAAGAACAAGGATGGTCAAATCAACGTTGACTTTGAAGACGTAGTACTACGCAATATGACTGTAACTAAGGATGGTGACGTAACCTTCCCACCTCCAAAGATCAGCGTATCTGCAGCTCCTCAAGCAAAGGCTGAGACTAAGGAAGTTGTAAAGCCTGAGCCTAAGAAAGCAAATCCTGCTTTCAAGATTGCAGCTTTAGCAGGGTTAGTAGTGCTATTCATGTTAATGGGTGCTTATGCTCCAGCTAAGTTCTTACCACACTTTACAGTGTTCGTATTAGCTTGCGTAGTAGGTTACTACGTAGTATGGAACGTAACTCATTCCTTACACACTCCATTGATGTCTGTAACTAACGCCATTTCTGGTATCGTGGTTGTAGGTGCAATGGTTCAAATTAGCAATAGCTCAATTCTAATTGGCATTCTTGCATTCATTGGTGTGTTAATCGTATCTATCAATATCTTTGGTGGTTTTGCGGTTACCCGTCGTATGTTAGCAATGTTTAGAAAACAGCAATAGTAGGTTAAAGGAGATAATTTAATATGTTAGGTTTAACTCATATGGCCTACATCCTTGCAGCGCTTCTATTCATCATGGCGCTAGCAGGTTTATCAAAGCAAGAAACTGCAAAGATGGGCTGTCTATCCGGTATGATCGGTATGGCAATTGCTCTAATTGCAACTTTCACTGATGTAAGTGCTTTTGGTTTTGCTGCTATCGTAGTTGCAATGCTAATTGGTGGTGCTATCGGTATCTACGTAGCTAAGAAAGTTCAAATGACTCAGATGCCTGAGTTAATTGCTTGCTTACACAGCTTCGTAGGTTTAGCTGCAGTTTTAGTTGGTTTCAACAGCTTCATTCACTTAGGTGTAATTCCATCATCTAACTGTGTTATTCCAGTAGACGGTACTGCTGAAGATGCTGCTAATGCTTTAGCTCAATGCAAAGATGCATTAGTACAAGCTGCTTCAAAGACTGCTGCAGAATTAAACACTGAATTAGTTGAAATCTTCTTAGGTATCTTCATTGGTGCTGTAACCTTCACAGGTTCTATCGTAGCTTACGGTAAGTTAAATGGTACTTATAAACTACGTATCTTTAAGTCAGCTCCATTACAGTTACCTTTTGGCAACTACCTAAATCTTGCTGCTTTAGTAGTTTCATTCTTCTTAATGATTTGGTTCGTAGCCGCTGACAATGCTCCTGTGTTCCCATTACTAGTAATGACAGTTATTGCTTTAGTATTTGGTGTTCACTTAGTTGCTGCTATCGGTGGTGCTGATATGCCAGTTGTAATCTCAATGCTAAACTCATACTCAGGATGGGCAGCAGCTGCTTCTGGCTTCATGTTAGAGAACGATCTTCTAATCGTAACTGGTGCTTTAGTAGGTTCATCAGGTGCTATTCTTTCTTACATCATGTGTAAGGCAATGAACCGCTCCTTCATCTCTGTTATCGCAGGTGGCTTTGGTAATGCTCCTGTAGCTAAGAAAGACGATGAGGAAATGGGCGAGTACCGTGAGCTTAAGGCTCCTGAAGTTGCTGATCTATTAAAGAACTCATCTTCAGTTATCATCGCTCCAGGTTACGGTATGGCTGTAGCTCAAGCACAAAATGCAGTAGCTCAATTAACTGAGAAGTTAAAGGCTCGTGGTATTGATGTTCGCTTTGCTATTCACCCTGTAGCAGGTCGTCTACCAGGTCACATGAACGTTCTATTAGCTGAGGCTAAGGTTCCATACGATATCGTATTTGAAATGGATGAAATCAATGACGATTTCGAGAATACAGATACCGTATTAGTTATCGGTGCTAACGATACTGTTAACCCAGCTGCAGCTGAAGATCCTTCAAGCCCAATTGCAGGTATGCCTGTTCTTGAGGTATGGAAGGCTCGCAACGTAGTTGTATTCAAGCGTTCTATGAACCCAGGTTATGCTGGTGTTCAAAACCCACTATTCTTCAAGGAAAACTCAGCAATGTGCTTCGGCGATGCTAAGAAGACCGTTGAAGATATCGTAGCAAATATCTAATTTTGCAATAAAGCTCCCCATGTGGGGAGCTTTCTCCTTCCTTTCAAAAAATTCTTTTCTCGCTTTATTTTAAGTAGTTAAAATCATTGCGCTCTAAAAGCAATCTGTTGCATCATTTTTATTTTGATAGCTGTTTTGCTTTCTAAAAATATGTCTCTTATAAGTAAGGAAGTATGCAATAATTGTCAGAATAACATTTAGATAGGCGTAAGCACATAGTTGTATATAGGATCAAGTAAATGGACAATAAGAACGAGTCATGTAAAGAAATCAATTCAACTTTATTTTCTGCTGCGGATATCTTGCGCGGAAAAATGGATGCTAATGAGTATAAGACTTACATACTAAGTGTGATCTTTTATAAGTTCTTATCTGACAAAATGCTTGAGCAAGTAGCTGATCTTTTAGAATTAGATGAAGGGTGGTCTCTGTCAGATGTTCAAAATGAATACGAAGAAATCCTAAATTCAGAGAATAAAGATGATTTTCTTAAGGCTTTAAAAAACAAGACTCACTATGTAATTGAGCCAGAACTTACTTATACCAAGTTAGTTGATAATGTTAATCACAACAAATTCCAGCGTGAGGATTTACAAAAGGCTTTTGCTACTATTGAGCAATCAGACAAAATCTTTGTGGGTATGTTTAAAGACGTAGACCTATATTCAACTCGCTTAGGTGTAAATCCGCAGCAGCAATCAAATACAATTGCAGACTTAATCTTAAAGCTGAATGAAGCTAATGTACTTGGTCACGATGGTGATTTACTAGGTGATGCTTACGAATATTTGATTGGTCAATTTGCTTCCGAAACTGGTAAGAAAGCAGGTGAATTCTATACTCCAAAGCCAGTATCACAAGTCCTTTCAAGAATTGCACTTTTAGGACAAGAGAATAAGCCAAATTTAGCTGTTTATGATCCTGCTATGGGTTCAGGCTCATTATTACTACAAGCAAAGCATATTGTTAATCCAAATGTAGCAAGTCTGATTAAGTACTACGGTCAGGAGTTAATGACTACTACTTATAATCTTGCAAAGATGAACATGTTCTTGCATGGCATTGAACCTGAAAAGCAAATTCTAAGGAATGGTGACACCTTATCTGACGATTGGCCAAGTGGCATGGATAACAACTTTGATGCCGTAATGATGAATCCCCCTTATTCAGCAGCTTGGTCTGCAACCCAAGGTTTTATTTCTGATCCTAGATTTAGAGACTACGGCGTATTAGCTCCAAAGTCTAAGGCTGATTATGCATTCTTACTACACGGTTTCTACCACTTAAAGCATAGCGGTACTATGTCAATTGTATTACCTCATGGTGTTTTATTCAGAGGAGCTGCTGAAGGTACAATCAGAGAAAAATTACTTGAGAAAGGTTATATTTACGCAGTTATTGGTTTACCAGCTAACTTATTCTTTAATACATCAATTCCTACTTGTATCGTAGTGCTAAAGAAAGATCGTACAGTCGAAGATAATAAAAATGTACTGTTCATCGATGCATCTCAAGACTTTGTTAAGGGTAAAAAGCAGAATACTTTATCCCAGGAGAATATTGAGAAGATCATCTCTACCTACAAAGACAGAAAAGATGTAGAAAAGTATGCTCACTTAGCTTCATTTGATGAGATTAAAGAGAATGACTTTAACCTTAACATTCCTCGTTATGTAAGTAATTTTGAGGAAGAGCCTGAAGTAGATTTGTCTGCACTAAAAGCTGAGATGGTAGATATTCAGAAAAATATTAAATCAAATACATCAGATCTTATTTCTATGATGTCAGATTTAACCAGTTCAGATCCTAAAGTTCTTGAAGATATCCAAGGTTTAATTCAAATCTTTAAGGAGGATAAATAATCATGTATCCGAAGTTAAGATTTAAGGGATTTGATGACGCTTGGGAACAGCGTAAGTTTGACGATGTATTTAATTACTTAGCGCATAATTCATTATCAAGAGATGATTTAAATGACAATGAAGGAAGTATCAAAAATATTCATTATGGAGATGTTTTAATCAAATTCGGTAATGTCATTGATACTAAACATGAATACATTCCTTATGTAAACGATAATGTGAAATTGGAAAATAAAGCTTGTTTTTTACAAGATGGTGATGTTGTAATTGCTGATGCCGCAGAAGACTCAACTGTTGGCAAATGCACAGAAATATCGGAATCTAGTGATCAAAAAATTGTATCAGGCTTACATACAATTCCTTGCAGACCAAAGAATAAATTTGCAAAAGGCTTTTTGGGATATTATCTAAACTCGAATGCTTACCATGACCAATTATTGCCCTTAATGCAAGGAACAAAAGTATCATCTATTTTAGGAGCTTGTTTTCACGAATTAGATAACCTTATCACCCTTCATCAGCGACAGTGTGAGGCTCTAAAGAAACAGAAGCAATTCTTCTTGCAAAATATGTTTCCAAAAGAAGGTGAATCTGTACCTAGAATTAGGTTTAATGGATTTACTGAACCTTGGGAACAGCGTAAGTTAAGTGATATTGGAAATATTATCACTGGCTCAACTCCATCTACAAAAGATAAAAATAATTACAATGGAGACTTTTTATTTGTAAGTCCTGCGGATATTCAGGGTAATAGATTTGTAGAAAAAACAATTACAACACTATCAGAATTAGGATTTAAGAAAGGTAGAATTCTAGCTCCAAAATCAACACTATTTGTAAGTATAGGATCAACCATTGGAAAAGTAGCACAAATAAGAGATTTTGCTGTTACTAACCAGCAAATAAATAGTATCGAACCATTTAAAGATATTGATCCAGATTTTGTATTTTCTTTAATGCAAAAAGAATCACCATCTATAAGATGTCTATCTGCGACTCAAGCTGTTCCTATTCTTAATAAGACAACATTCAGTAATGTCGAAGTAAGTATTGCATCGAATATTAATGAACAATATAGAATAGGAGAGCTATTTATAAAATTAGACTCAACCATCACCCTTCATCAGCGACAGTATGAACAACTTGTTTCTCTAAAGAAGTATCTACTATCTAAGATGTTTATATAGCAAACATAGGATTTATTATGTCAAAACTAGAGTTTGAAATTGAAAACAACCTCATTGAGGTTCTTTCAACAGAGCAGTCTCAATGGACCTTTAGAGATGATTTACGTACTGAAGCGCAGTTATGGGATAACTTTAAGAAAATCTTAGAATCTCATAATCAGAGCAAACTAAACGGCATTCCATTAAGCCAATCTGAATTTGAGCGTGTAAAGAATGCTTTAAACTTTTCTTCTTTCTATGATGCTGCTGTTGCTTTATCTGGAGAAAATGGCGTTTTTAGAATCACTATTCAACGTGATATTGATAATGTAAAAGAAGGTGAAGATCCTAATATTCAATTGATGGTAATTGATAATACTAATATCGGTGGTGGTTCTTCTGTATACGAAATCATTCACCAATATCAAGCCTTTATTGAAGATGAAGATTCTGCTGATATAACTCAACGTAACAGACGATTTGATGTATCTTTATTGATAAATGGTCTTCCTTTAATTCATATTGAGCTTAAGACTGGCAAGCATCCATATATGGAAGCCTTCAACCAAATTCAAAAGTACATTAAAGAAGGCAAATTTAAAGGTATCTACTCAATGGTCCAAATGTTCGTGGTATCAAACGAATATGAAACCAAGTACTACGCAGCAGCTCAAGACGATGAGCTAAATCCAAAATTTATCTCAGGCTGGGTTGATACCAAAAATAAAATGGTAAACGGCTACTTAGACTTTGCCAGAACCGTCTTAAAGATCCCAATGGCTCACAAGATGGTATCTCAATACTCTATTATTGATAATGATAAGAAGCGTATTAACATCTTAAGACCATATCAAATTCACGCTATTGAAGAAATACGTAAGGCTTATGCTGATAATCGTTCTGGCTATATCTGGCATACCACTGGCTCTGGTAAAACCATGACCTCTTTCAAAGCTGCGCGTAATTTATTACTAGATAAAGCCAATATCAGCAAGACAATCTTCTTGATTGATAGAACTGATTTGGATGAGCAGACCAGTGACGATTTTAGATCATATGCTTCTAACGATGTAATTGATGTAAATTCAACTGAGAACACTGATGAATTGCTAAAGAGATTACTTAACTCAAAAAGAGAGTTGATAGTAACAACAATTCAAAAGCTTCAAACTCTAATCAGAAGATTTGATCCTCAATCACCTTATGCTATTCCTGAAAGCAAAAAGAATAAGTTAGAGCAACTAAGATTAGCATTCGTTGTAGATGAGTGTCATAGAGCTGTTACTCCTAAAACAAAGCGCATTATAGAAAATGCATTCAGAAATACTCTATGGTATGGCTTTACAGGCACTCCAAGATTTGCTGATAAAGTAGGTCTTGATGGTAATCCTTATGAGGTTCACGGTGATTATGTAAGAACTACTGATGGCTTATATGGACCTTTAGGATTAACTGCGGATAAAGAAGCAGGAGTTAAATCTTGTCTTCACAGATATACCATCAAAGAAGCAATTCACGACCAGGCTGTTTTAGGCTTTAAAGTTGAGCATCTTGGTCCTAAAAATGTAAAAGATAAAGATGGCGAAGACTTTAATGAAGATCTAAGTCAGTATGATACAGAACAACATCGCTTAGAAGTTCTTAATGTAATTCTAAACAAATGTAACCAGAATTGGGGTATAGCCAACGGTCCTGATAAAACCTATAGCGCTATTCTTACTGTACCAAGCATTCACGATGCAATTTTGTACTATAGATTGCTAAAAAAGGTTAAAGATGGCAAAACAAGCATTCAGATAAATGAAGAAATCAAAAAGGTTTTACCAGACTTCCCTAAGTTTGCGATTACCTTCTCTTTATCTGAAGGCAATGATGATGTAGCTACCAACGATACAGATACTATCAACGAAAATGAAGCTGGTATTAAAGAAGCTCTTTTAGACTATAACAGTTGGTTCCATACTGACTTTAAGAGAGCTGAAATTACATCTTACAATTCAGATCTTAATAAGAGGTTAAAGCGCAAAAATGAGCAATATCAAATTCGTGACAATCAATTAGATCTTGTGATTGTTGTTAAGAGATTGCTGACAGGTTTCGATGCTCCTTGCATGTCTATGCTATTTGTCGATAAAGCACCAATGCCATTGCACGATCTAATCCAAGCATTCTCAAGAACTAATCGTCTTTTTGATGAAAGAAAGAAATTTGGCAATATCTATACCTTCAGATCACCTTTCTTATTCGAGAAGAAAGTAAAAGAAGCTTTAATCCTATTCTCAGGAGAGCAACTATCAGGCGATAAGCCTTATGAACTTCCAACCTGGGAACAAGCAGTAGCAGACTTTAAAGCTAAATTAGCACTTATAAGAACTATTGCACCAACACCTGACGATGTACCTTCTTTAGCTAAAGAAGAAAAGAAGTTATTTGTAAAAGCCTTCCAAAAGTACGATGCAAGTAAATATCAGCTAACAGGCTTTAGCAATTTCTGTGAACATACTTTAGATGACTTCGGTATATCAGAAGAAGAAAATGCAAAATACTATGCAATGTATCTTAATGCTAAAGAAGAAATTAAAGATGGTGGTGATGATAACGGAAACGGTAATGGTGATGATCCAGTCGATCCTCCGATTGATCCTGATCAAGAACTTGTATCTTTTGGCTCCTTTACTATCAACTATAGTTATATTATTAAACTTATTCAGGAACTATGCTCTAACGATAATGAAGAGTTTAGAAAGCAACTCATGAAGCAAATTGGAGACTATATCGAAGAGTTAAGTGCAAGAACTCCAAAGATTGGTCAGTTGCTTAATGACTTATGGTTAAAAATTAAAGCAGATCCTGAAAAGTACAAGCAGGAGAAAATCTCAGCTCTGTTTGAGAATATGAAGAAAGCTGCTATTCAAAAGCTAATAGAAGATTTTTGCGCTAAATGGTACTTAGATGATCCTAAAGCAATGAAGACCATTTACTACTCTTCATGTGATTATAAAGGTGATGATGTTATTCCTAATCTTAACGAAATTCAGGACAACTGTAATTTTAAGAGGTACAAGGAAGAAGCTGAAAAGCCTTTGTTGAAGTTTGCGTTCTATAACAAGCTTAAAGAAGCTTTAATTGACACTTTCAAAAATGATATTTTACCATTAAAGGAATAAGTCAAAGTAAGGAGTGGGCTTAGGTTCACTCCTATTAGTTAATAACTACTATCTATAGAATACTATGAACAAAAAACTATTTGGAGTGAGTTTTGCTCAAAAGAAATACGATTTAGCTTTAAAGTATTGCACACCTGCAGCTGAACAAGGTGATCCTGAAGCTCAATATTATTTAGGTCTAATGTATGAAAAAGGCTTCGGTCTAAAACAAGATTATACTGAAGCGATGAATTGGTATCTCAAAGCAGCAGAGCAAGATAATAAAGATGCTCTTTGTAGCTTAGCTAACATGTACTTAGAAGGCGAAGGTGTAAAGCAAGATTATACTGAAGCCAGAAATTATTTTATAAAAGCGGCCAACCTTGGAGATGCTTCTGCTCAATATAATTTAGGAGTCATGTATTCTAGTGGCGACGGTACTAAAAAAGATTATATAGAAGCTAAAAATTGGTTCTTAAAAGCTGCAGAACAAGGACAAGCTAAAGCTCAATTTAATTTAGGCGTTTTGTATTTTAACGGACAAGGGGTAAAGCAAGATTATTTTAAAGCAGTTGAGTGGCATCAAAAAGCTGCAGAACAAGGATATGCGGATGCACAGTATAATTTAGCTAAAATTTATTATCTAGGCAAAGGTGTAAAGCAAGATTTTGTGAATGCAAAAAAAATGGTTCGAAAAGGCAGCTAAGCAAGGTCATGCTGAAGCACAATGTTGTTTAGCAGGCTTATATATTCAAGGTCTTGGTGTTAAACAAGATATAATGAATGCAAAAAAATGGTTCGAAAAAGCAGCTAAGCAAGGTCATGCTGAGGCAAAAGAATTTTTAGACACTTTAAATTCTATCTTAAAAGGTTAGACTTCAAAAAACATTTGGAAAATGCAATGAAATTAAATAAATTTTCAAAGCTAGCAGAATTCTTATCTGTAGCAATTATTAGTTCAAGTTTATTAACCACAGGCTGTTCACGATTTAATAACCAACCTGAAGAAAAAACAGTTGAAGATAAAAGTAAAGAAGAAGATAGTTTAATTGCCAATATGGATAGTGCAACTGTATTTGAACGTTGCAAATTATATTATTCTTCAGAAAACTATAATGATGCTTTTAAGTATTGTAAAAAATCAGCAGAAGAAGGAATTAAAGAAGCTCAATTTAATTTAGGCGTTATGTACGATAACGGCCAAGGTGTAAAGCAAGATTACTTTAAAGCAGTTGAGTGGTATCAAAAAGCAGCTGAACAAGGATATGCTCTTGCACAATGTAATTTAGGCTATATGTACGATAGAGGCCAAGGTGTAAAACAAGATTACTTTAAAGCAGTTGAGTGGTATCAAAAAGCAGCTGAACAAGGAAATGCTCTTGCACAATGTAATTTAGGCAATATGTACTATGGTGGCCAAGGTGTAAAACAAGATTACTTTAAAGCAGTTGAGTGGTGGCAAAAAGCAGCTGAACAAGGAAATGCAAATGCTCAAAATAATTTAGGCTATATGTACGATAGAGCCCAAGGTGTAAAACAAGATTACTTTAAAGCAGTTGAGTGGTATCAAAAAGCTGCTGAGCAAGGATATGCTTCTGCTCAAAGTAATTTAGGTGTTATGTACCAATATGGCCAAGGTGTAAAACAAGATTACTTTAAAGCAGTTGAGTGGTATCAAAAAGCAGCTGAACAAGGAAATGCTCTTGCTCAATATAATTTAGGTCTTATGTACCATAACGGCCAAGGGGTAAGACAAAATTATTCAAAAGCAAAAGAATATTTTGGATTAGCTTGTGATAATAAATATCAAAAAGGTTGTGATATGTATAGAAAGCTTAATCAATAGTCACTAAATCATGTCACTTCTTGTACACTTCTAAGAACGATATTTTACCGTTGAAAGAATAAGTTAAAGTAAAGTGGTATGAGTGAGCTTAGATTCACTCATATTTGGAATAAACCAAGTTTATCAATAATAGGAATTAAACCATGAAGTTATATAAATTTTCAAAGCTAGCAGGATTCTTATCTGTAGCAATTATTGGTTCTAGTTTATTAACAATTGGATGTTCACGATTTAATAACCAACCTGAAGAGAAAACAATTGAAGATAAAAGCAAAGAAGACAATAGTTTAATTGCCAATATGGATAGTGCAACTGTATTTGAACGTTGCAACTTATATTATTCTTCAGAAAACTATACAGAGGCTTTTAAGTGTTTTCAAAAAGCAGCTGAGCAAGACGATGATCTTGCTCAATTATATTTAGGCTTTATGTACGAAAACGGCCAAGGGATAAAGCAAGATTACTTTAAAGCAGTTGAGTGGTACCAAAAAGCAGCAGAACAAGGAGATGCACCTGCTCAATATTGTTTAGGCTTTATGTACCAATATGGCCAAGGAGTAAAACAAGATTACATCAAAGCGGTTGAGTGGTATCAAAAAGCTGCTGAACAAGGAAATGCTCTTGCTCAATATAATTTAGGTGTTATGTACCAATATGGCAAAGGTGTAAAACAAGATTACTTTAAAGCAGTTGAGTGGTATCAAAAAGCTGCTGAGCAAGGAGAAGCTTCTGCTCAAATTAATTTAGGCAATATGTACTATGGTGGCCAAGGTGTAAAACAAGATTACTTTAAAGCAGTTGAGTGGTATCAAAAAGCAGCTGAGCAAGACGATGCTCTTGCTCAATATAATTTAGGTCTTATGCACTATAACGGTCAAGGGGTAAAGCAAGACTACTTTAAAGCAGTTGAGTGGTATCAAAAAGCTGCTGAGCAAGGATATGCTTCTGCTCAAATTAATTTAGGTGTTATGTACCAATATGGCAAAGGTGTAAAGCAAGATTACTTTAAAGCAGTTGAGTGGTATCAAAAAGCAGCTGAACAAGGTTATGCTTCTGCTCAATATAATTTAGGAGTTATGTACGCTTTCGGCCAAGGTGTAAAGCAAGATTACCTTAAAGCAAAAGAGTATTTTGGTTTAGCTTGCGATAATAAATATCAAGCTGGTTGTGATATGTATAGAAAGCTTAATCAATAGTCACTAAATCATGTCACTCCTTGTACACAATTAAGTACAGCATTAGAACTGTTCGTCAAAGTGTTCACTAACTGTACTTTATTGTGTACTGTAAATGCTAAAAACTATGCTAGACCTTAGAGAACTTTAATATCTCAAATTTCTTGATCTTTCTTTCAAAAATATTTTCTCCTTTTTCTAAAGTTCTCACTCTTTCTATCCGATAATAGTAGATAAGGGTAGGAAGATTCTTTTTAGCTTAGCTAAAAAGGAGGATAAAAATGGCAATTGATAGTAATGCATTAGATAGCATTCATGCTGCAATCAAATCATATTCTGGTGAAACTGTTTCTAATAAGAAAGAGCAAAGTGATCTATTATCAGCAATAAATTCAAATTCTCAGGGCTTAATAAAGCAAACTCGTTATAAGACTGAGTTTGAAGAGAAGATGAAGATTGCTAATAGTTCTGAGAACTATGTAAAGATTAGTGATAAGTCATTAGATGCTTTACAAAAGTATGTAAAGAAAGAAACTAATGCTACTAACAAACAAGACTCTTCAAGTAGCTCTGGCTATACCTATGATTATCAAGCTATTAAGAAAAAGAATCTTGAGAATCTAGCTGCTATTGAAAAAGATGTAGCTGATAAGTATGGTAAGAAGACAACTGCTGATATAACTGCTTCTTCAGTAACTAAGCCTGAAGATTCTACTAAAGCTTCTGAAACTGCAAAGCCAACAGAGGTTAGTGATGTAGCTTCAAAGAGTGCATCAGAAATTGAAACAGAGCAGATGGAAGCTAAAACTACAGTAGATACTTCAACTCAAACTACTGGAAAGCAAGCTTCAACTACAACAACCTCAACTGAAGATACCACTACCCAATACACTTACGACTATTTCACCAAGAAGCAAGCTGATGAGCAAAAAGCTAATCAAATAGCTCAAGAGATTAGTCAAAGATATAGTGGTAAAGAAAGTAGTGACTCAATAGTAGAGTAGCTTATTTAAGTCCTACAAAGCGTTTGCTTTGTAGGATGAATTAGTTATCTACGTCTGTATTAAATTGATTTAAGATAACCCATGCACAAGGGGTTTTACCTGCCTCAACTTTTCCTGTAGTACTTACGACTCTAGCAATATTAGCTGAACTGTTTATCACAATCATTGAGGTTGCAGTGGACTCAAGGTTCTCATTTGCAATCTGTGGATTGAAGGTAATGATAGGTGTTCCAACGTCTACCTCATCACCTACATTAAGATCTTTAGTAAAACCATCACCTTTGTAAGTATTAGTGCCAACACCGTAGGTAATATAAATTTCAATACCTGTTTTATGGCGAATCGCAAAAGCGGTTTTGGATGGCAAAATGCGTGTGATAACACCCTTGCAAGGAGCTAGGATTTGACTTGAACGAGGGATAAAGGCTACGCCGTCACCTACTAGTTTTTCAGAAATCACAAGATCCGGTACTTGCTCAAGGGGTAATAAGGTACCACTTACAGGAGCTATAAGCTCTAAATCAGATTCTGAAATGGCTTCAGTTTTAGGATCTTCTTTTTTATGTTTAAAAAACGAAAATAAGCTCATGTTTACCTTAGTTTAATTTGTTCATGATGTCTGATAAGACGTTACCAGAATAGGTGTTCATAACGTCATTATAGAGTACTTCATCAAATTTAGGGTTAAGATCTTTTTCAAGATTAAGTCTCTCAACTTGAGTCTTAACTTTCTTGATGTTGTAAGTTCCCACCACAAGATAAGTAACCCCAAGTTTATAAAAGAAAGGTAGTAACTCTGTTCTACTTGCAAATCTACCTGCAATACCTAAAGTTACATTAGTGTCATGGGCAGCTTTAGCTGCCATAACAATCATCTTAGCTAAAACAGGTGTAAAGGCATTGTCAGGAGGACATGGAGCTGATGCGTACTCAGCAAGAGAGCTTGTACCTATGATCATCATCGAGCAGTCTTTAGCAATAGCAGGTGCTAGTAACACCGCTGCAGGAGTTTCAATCATAAAGGAGATATCAAGCTTGCCAAATGGGATCTTTTGCTCTGTTAATTCCTTTTGACACTCTTTTGCAAGTGAAAGCAAATAATCCTTTTCACTTATCTTGGTGACAAGTGGAAATACAATAGTGATCTTCTGCCCTGAGCTTGCTCTTAAAAGGGCTCTGATCTCTTTTTTCAAAAGCTCTGTACCTACACAAGCACCATAACCTTCAAGTGGGCCTGTATCGTCAGTTCTTACAGTAAATAAAGGCTTTTTGTCATCAGCAAAGTCAAAGGTTCTAGCTGTGATAGGTGCGTTTTTGGAGATATTTGAAAATAGTGGGTAAAACTTTTCAATCATCTCTTCTTCTGTAGGCTCTGTAGTAGAGCTTAAGAATAAGAACTCAGAACGTAGTAGACCTAAACCGTGAGTTGCAATAAAGCCATTACAATCCTGATTGTTAGCACCAACAGCGCAGCCTATGGTGATATTTAATAAAGACTCGTCATTGATATTGTCACAGAAGAGATCTTGCTTACCCATTAAGCTTTGGCAAATGTCATCACTAGGATCAACAATGACTGCAGCACTGTTAGCATCTAATAAAATCTTGGTGCCAGATTTGATGGTAGTTGCATCAAATACACTGTAGATAGCAGGAATACCTAGTTCTCGTAATACTACACTTAAGTGACCTGAGTCTCTGCCACCTTCTAAAACCACACCTTTGATGTGGTTAGTATCTAAAGATAGCAATTGTGCAGGGGATAAATCCTTAGTAATTAAAATGACATCTTTAGTAAGTTTTGGTAATTGAGTAATTTCACCTGATTCATGACCTAGAGTATGAATAAACTCATTCATTAAAGAGGTTAATTCTGATTTGTCAGCTTGTAAATCAGTATTGTGCTTATAAAACTCCTCAAGATTTGACAGTAAGACAGAGCGTGCTGCCATTGAAGCAGAGCATCCACTTTGAATAAGTTTTAATACGCTGTTTTTATTGTCCTGTGAGGTTAAAAAGCCAGCTGCAGCACCTAGTAAATCTCTTACACAGTCTTTGTTAGGATTTACAATTTGTCTTAATTTTTGTGCAAACAAACTAGACTTTTTTAAGTAGGTATCACTTTCAATATCAGGATCGTAAGTAAATAATTCGTCTTGAGTGTATTCTTTGTTTTCTTTGGCAATAACCAAAGCAGGAGCTGAACTGATACCTGCGCTAATGCTTAATCCTGATAAGGTATACATATAAGTTACTCCTCAATGATCTCAACTTGGCGTGCTTGTTTTAACAATAAGTAGTATTTTGTGCCAGCACAAACAGCTGCAGGAGGGATCAATAAATTTACAATTGGAATTAGTAAAGCAATGGATACTGTAGCTCCTAAAGTAAAGGAGGATACATAGTTTTGCTTTAAATCCTGTTGCATATCTTTAAAAGAGACATGGTGATTGTCATAAGCATAATCGGCATATTGCAAGCAACCCATCCAAGAGGTTAGAGCAAACCAAAAGAAAGGACTTACAAAATTTAAAACTGGTACTAAAGAAATTAGTAAACACAACAAAGCTAATGGTAAAAAGAATAACTGCTTTCTACCTTCACGTAACAGAATACGAGGTATGTCTTTTATAAGATCGGTTACACTCATATCAATACCTTGAGTGTTGTTTAAATAAAGTTCTACCTTATCAGCTAATAGCCCATAGAAAGGGGAAGCAATAATAGTGGCTACTGTTGAGAAAAAATAACAACCTGCTATTAGCAAGGCTATTACCAACAAAGCACTTAAGATATAGGCTACAAATACTAACCAATCAGGGAAGGTATTGAAAATATCAAAAATAAGCTCTTTGATATAGTAGAACAAGACATAACCAAGAACTGAGAATAAAACAAGGTTTATTAAAATAGGAATTAACACAAAAGCTCTAAATTCTTTTTTTAAAGCTAAAGATATTCCATCAAAAATTAAGGAAATAGCAGTTACAAGGCTAATCTTTTGAGTTGTTTGATTGATGTTCATACAAAGTTTAAATATTTCTTTTAAGTGATGTTAATGACTAATCTTAAGCAATCTAATATTAACATCTCAGAAGACTTAAAAGCGTAATATTTGAGAACTTTTTACAATATGTTTGTTAATAGAGCAAAGTAAGATTTTCTCTAGACAGAAGTGAAATCTAAAGAGTCTTAACGTCTTGAATAGCTTTCACTTTTTGTTCTAAAATTCTCAACACATCGATTTTATATCATCTACATAATCAAGCCATATCAAGGATTTTAACGTGGATTTAAAAGAGTTACAAAAACAGTTTGATGAGATATCAAAGCAGGTTAAGAGAGAAACAAAATCTCAACCTGCTTTAGCTCTTTTATTCACTAGCCTTATAAGTCTGTTCAAAGTCCTCTTTGAAATGTTAAATGCTCAGACCAAAACAATTGATTAACTGAATAATACTATTGAAAGCTTGCAGCAAAAGTTTGGTAATAAAACAGTTGATAGCAAGAGAGCTAACAACGAAAACATCAACGGTCGAGGCTGTAACTAACTACCTTTATTATAAGGGATCATTTTTCTATATGCACAGTATTTAAAGCTTGCAGTAAACTGAAAAACATTAAGAATGCCTAATACCTGTATCAGGACTTAATTTGATAAACATGGAGCCTAATCTGCGTAATCTTTTTTGAGAGCTTTTGTGCTTAAAATATCTGCCATTACACGATTATTTGTACTGCCATCATAAATGCTTTAAATTCGTTTAAGTATTTAAAAAAAGTTCGTGTAAAATAATAAGTTAATACTAAAGAATAATGGAGATAAAGCTCATGACAATAAATGATTCAAGTTCGCTAATTTTAATTGTGGGAGCGATTGCAATCTTAGCTTTTGTTGTTCATGGTCTATGGTTTTCTGGTCGAAGCATCAATCGTAAGTTAGTAAAAGGCTCAAAAGAAGATCAAGAAATCGTAAAGTCTAATCAAATTGGTAAAGTCAGAATTGTGGTACCACAAGACAATAAGGACAATACCGCAACTGCTGAAATTGGTAAGATTGAAACCTTCTCCTCAAAAGAGCCTAAAGCTCAAGCAGTAAAAGAGCATAAAGATCCTAAAGAAGCTTTAAATGAGCAGATTATGACCACCTATGAGCTTAACTTATCTGCTTCAACAGGTCGTCCTTATAAAGGTCTTGATTTAGAAGAATTATTTAATACCTACGGCTTTATCCGTGGTGAAAAAGATATCTTTTGTGTTTATGAGAACCCTAACTTAAAAGATATTGTGGTATTTAGAATTTGCTCTCTTGAAGCCCCTTATTCCTTTCCAAAGCAAATGGATGGCTTTAGTACAAAATCCTTAGCTATCTACATGCAATTACCACCAAAAGGTAAAGGTTATATTTATTTTAAAGCTATGAGAATTGCTGCTCAGTGCTTAATTGAGCACTTAGGTGGCACTATTGTTGATAACGACAATAAAGAAATCTCTGTTGAGAAACTTGATCACATTGAATCCTTGTTGCACAGCTATGACAAGCAGGAGGATTAGTGATGAGTGATACCTTAAGCCAAAGAGAGCAGTATCGTAAGCTTATTGATACTCTAAATCGCTATGCTAAAGCCTATTATGTAGATGATGAGCCTTTAGTTCCTGATGCTGAATATGACCGTCTATACAGAGAGCTTGAGCTTTTAGAGCAGAGTAATTTAGATTTAAATGATCCTGACTCCCCAACTAAAAGAGTAGGTGGTGCACCTCTAAGTGCTTTTGAGAGCGTGCAACACAAAGTTCCTTTGATGTCTATGGGAGATATCTTTAATCATCAGGAGCTTATTGAATTTAATCAGCGCATGCTAAATGCTATCAATGTTCCTGAAGTTGAGTATTGTGCTGAGCCTAAACTTGATGGTCTTGCTGTCTCTTTAATCTATCAAGATGGTCTACTTGTACAAGCTGCTACCCGTGGCGATGGTAGAGTAGGTGAGAATATCACTGAGAATGTTAAAACCATTAAAGCTATTCCCCTAAGACTTACAGGAGATCACGTTCCATCTTACTTAGATGTAAGAGGCGAAGTTATCATGACTCGTGATGGCTTTAAAAAGTGGAATGAGAATGCTTTAAAAACTGGTGGCAAAGTCTTTGCAAACCCTCGTAATGCAGCAGCAGGCTCTTTACGTCAGTTAGATCCAAAAATTACAGCAAAGCGTCCTTTATCTTTCTTTGCCTACTATGTAGGTCAATGCGAAGGTTATGACTTACCAGAGGATCAATACCACCGTCTTTTAGAGCTTAAAAAGTTTGGTTTACCAGTTAACCCTAATATTAAGCTTGTAAATGGTCTTAATGGCTTAAAAGCTTTTTATGACGATATCTTAGCAAGACGTCAAACTTTAAATTACGACATCGATGGTGTTGTTTTAAAAGTAAACTCTTTACCTATTCAAGAGCAATTAGGTTTTACCGCTAAAGTTCCTCGCTGGGCAATTGCCTATAAGTTCCCACCTGAGGAAATGATGACTAAGCTTTTAGATGTGATCTTTCAGGTTGGAAGAACTGGTGCGATAACTCCTGTAGCTAAACTTAACCCTGTATATGTCGGTGGTGTAACTGTATCTAGTGCCACTTTGCATAATGAGGACGAGATTAGACGCTTAGATTTAATGATTGGCGATATGGTTATCGTGCGTCGTGCTGGTGATGTAATTCCTCAGATCTCAGGTGTCGTAAAAGAGAAAAGAGACGGTACTCAAAAGGAGATTGTCTTCCCAACTGTATGCCCTGAGTGTGGCTCTGCTATTGAGCGTGTAGAAGGGGAAGCGGTTGCCCGTTGTACAGGTGGTCTTGTATGCCACGCACAGTTACGTGAATCTATCTTACATTACGTATCTCGTGATGCCTTAGATTTAGAAGGCTTTGGTGACAGAATTGTTGAGCAATTAGTTTCAACCCACAAGCTAAATTCTATTGCTGATATTTATACGCTCACTCAAGACGATTTGGCATCACTAGTTCTAGATGCTGGAGATGAGACTAAAAAGACTCGTTTACTTGGCAATGTAGTTGCGAAAAAGCTTATTGCTGCTATTGATAGATCTCGAGTTATTCCTTTAAATCGTTTTATCTATGCTTTAGGTATTCGTGAGGTGGGGGCAAGTACTGCAAGAACCTTAGCCACTCACTTTGAGACTCTAGACGATTTAATTAAAGCAAGCTATTCAAAGCTTTTACAGCTTCCTGATATCGGACCTATTGTTGCAAAACACATCTTTGACTTCTTTAGAGAAAAGCACAATCTTGAGATTATAGAAAGATTAGTTAAAAAAGATGATGGCTTCTTATTTAGCGCAGGTATTGAGTTAACTCCACTTAAGCAAGCTACATCTGATGATGCTAAGGCGGCTCCTCTTCTTAATCAAACCTTTGTAATTACAGGTACTCTAGCTTCTATGGATAGAAATGAAGCTAAGAACAGACTGCTTGATTTAGGTGCTAAAGTATCAGGCTCAGTATCAAAGAAGACTACTGCTCTTATCTGTGGTGAAGATGCGGGCTCAAAACTTACTAAAGCACAAGAACTCTCAATTCGTATCATCTATGAAGAAGAGTTTTTACAAATGCTAAAGGATCTTGAAGGAAAAGAGTAAAGATGATTTAAAAGCTAGCTTGCGCTAGCTTTTTTAATTACTTTACTAACACCAAAGGTGAGGTTTGTAATTTTGAGTTTGAGGCTACAGAGTCTTTAGAGGAAATAGCTTTCTCTAGAGTATCTGCATGCTCAATTGGCATATTCAAACCGTGAGCACTATCAATCTTGTCACCTGTGTAACCAGAGTTTAGCTTCTTGATAGTATCAATGTGAGCACCTGATAAAAGAGCAGCTTCTTTTAAAGAGGTAATTTTACCTGCAACTTCAATACGCTTGAAAGCAGGACGATTAGCAATCTTTGGTAAAGATACACCATACTTAGTTGGGTTCTTTAACACATCAGCATAAGCCTTAAATCTCATTACATAGCTTCTAGCATAAGCACTGATCTTTAAATCATCAATTTTAGGATCAGCAATGCCACGAGCTTGAGCTGCTTTAATAGCTTTTCTAGTGCCGTACTCGCCTTGATTGTAAGCTACTGCTACAAGCTCCCAATCACCTAAATCAGCATACAACTTCTCTAAGTACTTAATACCAGCATCAGTTGATGCAAAGAAGTCATAAATACCATCGTAGTTTTCTGTACGATGTAAGCCTAAGGATTTACCTGTAGAGCGAATATACTGCCATGGACCTTTAGCTCCAGATGGACTTTGTGCATATGGGTTAAGTCCACTTTCAAGTAGTGGAATTGCAGCTAACTCTAAAGGTATATTGTGCTCTTTTAACTTAGTTAAAAGATAATGCACATATACATCATTACGTTTTAAGTTATGAGTAATGGTACGAGCAAATTTCTTAGCTAATTGCTGCTCTTGTTGAGTTAATTTAAACTCAAGAGTGAAACGGGATGGCTCAGCTAGCTCTGTTTCCCATACAGACTTTTTCTCATGAGCGCGTTGAAGCTCTGCGTCGTGTACAGTTCTAGACAATTCTGGAGTCTTAGCTTCAGTACTGCTAGTACAGGCGTTTAGGGATAGTAGTGCGGTCGCTACTACAGCCATACATAAATATAAAGTTTTTCTAATCATCTTCCTAACTTCTTGATCAAAATGATCGGTGGTTATTAACGATAATTAGGAGCAAAAACCTTCGTCAAGGAATTTGTGATCTCCTAAGGCGGCGTTTCTTGCAAGCTCGTCGCAACGCTCATTTTCAGGATGTCCATTGTGACCTTTTACCCATTTAAAGGTAATTTGGTGACGAGAACACTCTTTATCTAATTGTTGCCACAAGTCTTTGTTTTTAACTTGCGCCTTTGTGCTAGTACGCCAATTATTGCGTTTCCAGCCTTCAAGCCATGAGGTAATACCATTCTTCACATACTGACTATCAGTTGTGATGGTAACCTTACAAGGCTCTTTAAGAGATGAAAGCCCTTTAATTACTGCCATTATTTCCATACGGTTGTTAGTCGTACGGGTGAAACCTTGGGCAAGTTCTCTTACATGCTCTTTGTACTTTAAAATAACTCCATAGCCACCAGGACCTGGGTTACCAAGACAAGAGCCATCAGTGTAGATTAAAACTTCTTTCATAAAATCTCTTTTTAATGGAAGAAGCTAACCTTCCAAAATATGTACCTTCTGCAGTTTAGGTACATTTCAAATTCACGAAAGCATTATACCAAATTGCAAATC
Organism: uncultured Succinivibrio sp.; assembly: GCA_902785325.1. Taxonomy (GTDB): domain Bacteria; phylum Pseudomonadota; class Gammaproteobacteria; order Enterobacterales; family Succinivibrionaceae; genus Succinivibrio. The sequence goes on from CACZXZ010000026.1 coordinate 44,044, forward strand.
TGCTAAAATATATTGATAAATCAAAAAGATAGAAAATGTAGTGTATAAAAAGTAGCCTTAAAAAGTGAGATTTGGCTAGCAAAAATCTAGATTTTTACCTAAAAATCAAACTAACATGTTAGAATGTAACTATAATAATTATACTGTGTATATAAATCAATAAGATAAATTTGTTAAATAAAAATTAAATTACCATAAATGTGATAGATAGATTAAAAGTTTGGTGAGTAATGAATAATAAAATATACAATAAGGGTATAAAAATTTTTCAAAAAAGTTAACTTCTTCTTTTGTCTAACTTTCTTGTTTTCACGTTTTTGTTTAAGTGAAAATAAGCTAAAATAATGAAAAGACTAATGGAGATTTATCTTGAAAAGACAAGTTGCGCTAGATACTGAAACTACCGGTAAATCAGATGACGGTACTCCTGGTGAGCACCGTATTATTGAAGTTGGTTGTGTCGAGATTATTGATAGAAAAATAACTGGCCGTCAACTTCAGCTATACGTTAATCCTGAAAGACCTGTAGATGAAGAAGCTTATGAAGTTCACGGTATTTCTAACGAATTCTTAGCAGATAAACCAAAATTTGCAGAAGTTGCCGACCAACTAATTGATTTTATACGAGGCTCAGAGCTTCTCATCCATAATGCAAAATTCGACGTAAGCTTTATGGATAAAGAGTGGCAACTTTTAAATTTAAATGAAACTACAACGGATATGGCGCAGGTTACCGATACGGTATCTTTAGCTATGAAGTTGTGCCCAGGACATCAGGTTAACTTAGACAATTTGTGTAACCTTTATGATGTTGACAGATCAGCTCGTACCATTCACGGAGCTTTGTTAGATGCTCAAATTCTAGCTGAAGTATATTTGGCCATGACAGGTGGTCAAGGCTCATTAGAGTTTTCTGATGCTCAAGCTAAAGCTAAAAAAGTATGGCAAAGACCAAATGGTGCCAAATTGCCCCTCATGCAAGTTGAAGATGAGATGATGTGTGTGCACATCGATAAAATGATCTCCTTATCTCAAGCAAGACCTTTAGTAAAAAAAGAAGGTGAACCACCAATGGCAGGAAGTACTTGGTCTCACGACTATGACATGCCATATTTAGAAAAAGGTGAGGATGAGAGTAAGGGCGATTATAAAAAACGTTTAAAAGAGCAAAAGCTTGAAATGATGGATAAGTTATTAAATAAAGAGCAACAAGAGATGCTCAAAGCTTATCAAGAAAGAGAGCAAAAAGCTTATAAAGAGTGGGAAGATAGAGTTTTAGGTAACACCAAGTAATTGAGGATGCTATGTTAGATTTTAATGTGATTGATGACTTAAAAGAAGAATTATACGTACTAGAAAAGTTTATAAATCAAGGTGATACAGCCAAGTTAATAGAAAAAGCAATTGATCTTATGGCAACTTCAATTAAAGAAGGTGGCAAAGTCATCAGCGCTGGTAACGGCGGTAGCATGTGTGATGCTATGCATTTTGCTGAGGAGCTAACTGGTAGATATCGTGACAATAGAAGCTCTTATGCTGCTATTGCTATCTGCGACCCTAGCCATATTACTTGTGTAGGTAATGATTACGGCTTTGACTATATCTTTTCAAGATTTTTAGAAGGTATGGGCTTTAAGGGAGATGTCTTCTTAGGTATCTCCACCTCAGGTAATTCAAAGAACATCATTGAAGCTTGCAAAGTATGTAAAGAAAAAGGCATTAAGACTGTGCTTTTATTAGGTAAAGATGGTGGTAAATTAAAAGATCAATGTGATTTACCAATCGTTGTACCTCACTTTGGCTATGCTGACAGAATTCAAGAAGTGCATACTATGATCATTCATATTATGATTAGAGGCATTGAGTCTAAGCTAAAGCACTAACTTTTCCTTTCTATAAGACAAAAAGGTAGGTTTGAGTTTTCTCAAACCTACCTTAATCCTTTCAATTCAAACTTTACTTTACAACTTACTTTTGCAGTGCTTGGTAATGGTAAAGATCTTGTTGTAGTTGTTTAAAGGCATTTAGTTTTTTGCAATCACCTTTAAAACTCTTTTCCTCTACATATAGCACATGATTTTGGCTGATATGATAAGCATTATCTTGACCATCAAGCTTACATACGTAATCTTTACCCTGTTCAAGTCCAAGTTGGCTGTTATAAGCATAAGGGAAAGTACAAGTTTTATTAGAGAGCAAATCACAACCTAAGCTGTAGAAACTAAAGTTTGATTGAGTCTTCTCTAAGATAGTTCTTAAGATATCTTTTTGAGAGCCTGTACGATATTTGTCATAATCGATTTTATTGTTCTCAATATAAGCTTTAGGTAAGTACAAGTAGAATGGTACTTGGAAACCTAGGTATAACTCTTTTGGATATTGAGAATAACCAATACCACGCAGATTGTGATCGCCTGTAGCGGCGATTACAGTGTTGTCCTTAAATCTTGGGGAAGCTTTTATTTTGCTTATGAATTTACCTAATTGGTCATTAGCATACCTAAAGGTTTCAAAGAGTACTTTAGTATCCTTGTAAGGGAATCTCTCCACAATATCCTCAGGGATATTTAAAGGTTCTAATTTGTCACCTTGAGGAACTCTAAATGGAGGATGGTTAGTAATAGATAAAGTCATGATGAATAATGGCTTATCAGAGATATCCTCTTGTAGTGTCTTAAAGGTTTGTTTAAATAAGAACTCGTCATCTACACCCCAAGCGCCAGAGGTGAAATTAGGATAGTTCCTTTCCACCTGACTTCTTTCGATGATCTCATCAAATCCAAGATCAACTAAGAAATTATTGTAATTTCGCCATGAAGCAGTTGAAGCTGTGACAAAGATGGTTTTGTAGCCTGCCTGCTTCATGATTTTTACAATATTAAAAATGTAGTTCTTTTTAGTATAAGCTGAGGTTGATAGATTCAAATCAGGGCTTGATACAAAAAGTCTAGTTAAAGTATCTGAGGTACCGTTACCTTCTGATATAAAGTTTTCAAAGAAGAAATCCTCTTTAACGTGTTGCCTTAAGCTACCGTATAAATCACGACCTTCTGCCACATTGTCATAAGTAAGCATGTGGTAACTCATACTTTCCATGACATTGAAAATAATGTTTGGTTTATGAGTTACTAAAAATTCATTTGTAGCTGTAGTGATTTTAAGTGGCTCTACTAAAGTCTTAAAGTCTTTATCTGATGTTTTTATCCCAAGATTATCAAAATCAGCTTTGATTTGAGGTAATAAAACCACAGGAATAGAGATGGAATTTTTATTCCAATTGTAAGCCCAATAAAAAGCAATCACTCCGTTTGGGATTGCATAGTTTATAACTTGCTTATCACTTACTTGAGCGTGCATTTGACGTAGTGGAAAGGTTGAGAATAAGGTGCCACGGGCAAAACCTATAGTTGCAAAGATAACTAAAATAATTAAAGTTACAACGCTAAGAGGTCTTTTAGGGCAAATTAAATGCTTATATAAAAAGCTAATTAGCTTTTTATAAGCAAAGCTAATTGCTATCAAGCCAATGACGATTCCTATCAATCCTGTGATAACAGGGTAGTCTTGAATGATTGTTAGAAATACAGCTTTAGGATCTTCGTTGCCGGCTGCAAAGAAGAAAGCATCTATGCACTTGTCATAGGTTTTAAAGTAAAAGAAATTGATGATAGCAAAGATAAAGATAGTAAATATAGCTAACGCGTTATAAAACTTAAAGAGCTTTAAAAAGGCACTAAAGGCTTTATTACTTGCAAGACACAATAGCGCAATTGTAAGCACAGGAGCATAGAAAAAAGCTATGATTTTTAAATCAAAACGAAAACCTAAAAAGAATAAATTAAATTGCTGTAAAAAGCTTTGAGTTTGAAAGACATTTAATGCAAATGCCAGAACAATCGAAAGTCTTGCTAGAAAGAGAATTGCTAAATTTATAAGGACACTAGTTAAAAGCTTGGCATTAACATTTCTTAAATTATCTAAAAAGCCGTGACGCGTGATTTGTTGTGAACTCATTTCTTTTATTTGCTACGTTAATAATTTTTTCATCAAGTAAGTGGGGCTAATTTTAACATATAGTTAATTTTGAGGTAATGAAACTTTTGGTCAGGTTAAAATTGTCTAATATATAAAACATCACTTAGCAAAAGATTGTAGGTGTACTTTATTGTAATAAATTTTGCTAACTACTTAATTTTGCTAAAGCAAAGTTAAAGTAGAGTTTAATTTTATAGAATAAATCCTAAATTTATGTTTAATAAAACGCCATTTTTGGTATAGAATACTTTTAGATTTTTAGTTTAAAATCGGCAAGTCTAAAGCATCTATAAGTCTTTAGAGTTGCATTATATTTGGGGTTAATTAACTGTTGCAATAAATATATAAATTGTTTATAATACCTACTAATATTTAGTAGGTATTAAGAATATGTCAAAGATAATTTCCATAGGTCAAGCAGCAAAACTATTAGGTGTTCATGTTCAAACCATGAGAAATTGGGAGAAGTCGGGTAAGTTAAAACCTGATTCT
>CACZXZ010000027.1 GCA_902785325.1 uncultured Succinivibrio sp.
AAGCAAAACTTAAACTTTTAAATAACGAAAGTTAAAAAGATCATCTAATTCGAGATCATCTACTCTGATAATCTCAGATCAACTTCATGATAACCTACACATCAATGCTGTTACCAGGAAAAGCCTCAGCACAGATTGGTTCTTGAAGCTCTATATCATAAGCATATAGCAAAGAGATATCTTTACTGCCTTTGACTCTAGACTTATATGAGTATTGAGACAAAGAGTTTACAGTGCTGTTATCCTGTATCAACGTTCCATCAATGGCAATATGGTGCTCTTTTGCTACTGCTTCCATTCTCTTTTTAAAGAATTGAGCTTTACCATTAAAATCCATTCCAAGCTCTTCGTACATTTTAGTAAGAGAGTTAATACTGATACATGCTCCTGGGTAATAAAGACTGATAAAGGAGCGATTGTAAAACATCGATATTCTAGATGAGCAAATACCAGGCTTAATGATTTGAACTGATGCTACTGCCATAATGTTATAGGCAAGCTTAGCTCCGAATACGTCAATCAAATCTGAAAACAAATCTGAGCTTACAGATTTTACAAAGGCAGATGAACCATATGACAGAGCAAATGGAGTTTTACTGTACTCCTTAGAACTTGAACTACAAATTGTACTCTCTTTAATATCACCACTATCGTTTTTACTCTTACGTTGAACTGGTACATATCTGTCATCAACAATATGACCTATAACCTTTCCGTTCTTAGGTTGAGGGTTCTTTTTACCCTTTACATATCTTACAGAAGCTCTAACTCTAACAGCATAGCGGTTAGGTCCATCACGACCATTGTCATCAACAATAGTATTAACAGGTCTTTCAACCTTACGAATATATTCTGGAACAGCCATAAAAATCACCTTTTATATAGTCCTATTATAGTAAAATAGGACTATATATTCAAGCTGAATTTATGGTATTTTTATAAGCAACTAAGCCTGTTTAAAGACAAAATTTCCCCGATTCTTTTCGTTTGTAGATGCAATTTCTGTGAATTGATTGGTTAGATGTGTAATAATCTGATAAGAAAGCGGACTTTGATGTGATTTTTATAGTCCGCTATTTTGTGAAAGTTTTATTTGTTAGAGTCAGAAATAATTAAAGATAATGGATCTTACTTCTATAAAGATGAAATCCTTTATAAACTTCCTTTATCAAAATTTGCAAGAAATATAAATAAAAATAGCTTTAAAATCGTAATGAATCGAAAAGATGAAGCTACCAATGTTTTCTTAAAGTCGGATGAAAGTATTATAAAGTGCATATCTTCGCAGAAGGGAACTTTTGTTTGCAATCTTGGGGCAGTCAATTTTAATTATCCAGGATGTGAGGGCGAGCCTCCTTCTCAAATTATTAAAATATTTGATTCAGGAATAAAAAGCCTAAAAATTGAAAATAGTGAGTTCTGTGAAATTAAAAAAGCCAAAGCTTTGATTCAATTCGAAAGAGAAAGTGGAGTAAGTGAAAAAAGCTTAATAACTTTAGAAAATATCGTTTCATCTGGAACCATAAAAGGTTTAACAATTTTCCCTGGACTAATGTCAGTTTTATCATCTGGTGGATTAATTGTTTTAGACGAGATAGAAAATCATTTAAATAAAAAACTAATAACATTTATTTTGGATTTGTTTACAGATAAAAGAACAAATCCAAAAGGTGCTTGCTTAATATTTTCCACACATTATCCAGAATTACTAGATTATTTTACACGAAAAGATAACATCTATGTTTCACGCAAAGATGATGATGAGTATCTTCATCTTTTAAGATTTTCTGATTCGGATAAAGTTAAAAGGAATGATATCTTAAAGAGCAAAATTTTATTATTAAACGTTATAAATGGAACAGCCCCAAAATTCTCTCTTTTAACAGAAGCAAAAAATAAAGTAATTGAATTATTAAATTTAGAGGATCAGTCTGTTGGCTAATATACTTAATAATTTTAAATATTACTTTGTAGTCTGCGAAGGTACGAGTGAATCTAACATTATATCTTGGGTAAGAAGCGAAAATTATTTTTTTTACAGATATTTCAAAGATTAATTTTGAGTATCAGATTTCAGGGCGTAGAAAAAAGGAAAATCTTGTTTAGTTGAGTCAATTTCATCAACTAACTATGGAAATGAAGTTGCTATCTTGTATGTTCATGATAGTAAAAATGAGGAGTTTTTTGGAAAAAAGAATAAAGCGTATAACTTACTCAAAAAAGTTGGTTTAAATATACATGTTATAAACGTATTAACTTGTCCTGAAATAGAAATGCTCTTAATTGTAAAAGAACCAATCCTAAATAGAGCTTGGCTTGGAAATAAATCTCAACTAAAGCCAAGTGAGTTGTGCAATCAATTTTATAAGACCAATGTAAAAAGAGAATCATTTTTGGTAGATCAATTTAAATCAATTGATGAACTAGTTTCGGTGTGTAAAAAGTATAAAGAATCATGCAAAAAATCAAAATCCCCAAATGATATAACATTGTTTGACATTTTGAAGTCAAAGTAATGAGCTTTGAAAAACAGAGGTGAGTAATAATTAAATAGGTGATTTATTATATTGAGAATTTTTTAGGATTCATTCTTCAGAATGGTGCGCCCTAGTGGACTCGAACCACCGACCCCCACCATGTCAAGGTGATGCTCTAACCAAGCTGAGCTAAGGGCGCAAAAAGTGGAGAAATTATACCAAAGTAAATTGATATTTCAATGAAAAATTGAAAATAACTGCGCCTATTTCAAATAATCGTGTTTTCTCTCATGTTTTAAGTGTATAATCATTAGCGTTTTGTTGCTCTGCACAAGGCCTTGTCGAGTAGTGCAAGGATAGTTGTAGGGGACTTAAGTTTCACTTTTTTACTATGGAGCCTAGAGATGCGCTGTATGCATCGAGGTTTATAAAATGCCAAAAATTACACTTCCAAACGACGATATCAAAGAGTTTGATAAGCCAATTTCTATTTATGATTTAGCTTTAAGTATTGGTCCTGGTCTTGCACGTAACTGCGTTGCAGGTAAGATTGACGGACAGTTGCATGATGCTTGTGATCTTATTGATAAAGATGCAACTGTATCTATCATCACACCTAAAGATAAGGAAGGCATAGAGATTATTCGTCACTCATGCGCTCACTTATTAGGTCATGCTATTAAGCAATTATGGCCATCAACTCAAATGGCTATCGGTCCTGTTATCGACAACGGTTTCTACTACGACGTAGACATTGATCATAAGTTAACCGCTGAAGATCTAGAAGCTCTAGATAAGAGAATGCATGAGCTTGCTAAGACCGATTACAAAGTAATTAAAGAAGTTGTTGATTGGCAAAAGGCTCATGATACCTTCGAAGAGCGTAACGAGCCTTACAAGAAATTAATTCTTGAGGAAAATATTGATAAGTCAGATAAGTCAATCGGCTTATACCACCACAATGAATATATTGATATGTGTCGTGGTCCTCACGTTCCTCATATGGGCTTCTGCCAACACTTTAAGTTAACTCACTTTGCTGGTGCTTACTGGCGTGGTGATTCAAAGAACAAGATGTTACAGCGTATTTACGGCTGTGCCTTTGCATCTAAAGATGAGTTAAAACTATATCTAAAACGCCGTGAAGAAGCTGCTAAGCGCGATCACCGTGTATTAGGTAAGAAGTTAGATTTGTTCCACTTCCAACAAGAAGCTCCAGGTTTAGTATTCTGGCACAATGATGGTTGGACCATTTACCGTATCGTAGAAAACTTCATGCGTGGTATGTTACATAAGTATCACTACATCGAAGTTAACACTCCTCAAATCATGGATAGAGTATTGTGGGAGCGTTCTGGTCACTGGGATAAATATGCAGAAAACATGTTTACCACCAAGTCAGAAAACCGTGATTATGCTATTAAGCCAATGAACTGCCCAGGTGCAATTCAGATCTTTAATTCACGTACTCGTTCATATCGTGATCTTCCAATCCGCATGGCTGAGTTTGGTAAGGATCATAGAAATGAGCCTTCAGGATCATTACATGGTCTGCTACGTGTAAGAGGCTTTGAGCAGGATGATGGTCATATCTTCTGTACCGATAGCCAAATTCTTGATGTAGTATCTGATTGTATCAAGATGGTTTACGAAGTATATGATGTATTCAACTTCCATAACATCGATGTTAAGTTATCAACTCGTCCTGAAAAACGTATCGGCTCTGATGAGATTTGGGATAGAGCAGAAGATGACTTAAAGAAGGCATTAGAGGCAAATCACCTAGAGTATGAATTACAACCTGGTGAAGGTGCATTCTATGGTCCTAAGATTGAGTTTACATTACATGACTCTTTAGACAGAGCATGGCAGTGCGGTACCGTACAGTTAGACTTCTCTCTACCTGGACGTTTAGGTGCAGCATATATTGGTGAAGATAACCAAGAACACGTTCCTGTTATGATCCACCGTGCAATGTTAGGTTCTCTAGAGCGCTTTATTGGTATCTTAACTGAGGAGTATGCAGGTGCATTCCCAACTTGGTTATCACCAGTTCAAGTAGCTGTAATGTCAATTACCGATGATCAGTGCGAATACGCAAAGCAAGTTTATGAAAAACTAGATGCTGAACAGATTCGTGCTAAGACAGATTTGCGTAATGATAAGATTGGCTTCAAGATCCGTGAACATACCTTAATGCATGTTCCATACTTAGTAGTATGTGGTGCACGTGAAGCTGAAGAAGGCAAAGTTGCTGTTCGTACCAGAAAAGGTGCAGATTTAGGAACAATGTCAATTGAAGACTTGATTAAATTAATCAAATCAGATATCATACAGCGCAAAACTATGCCTGACGCTGATGTCGAAATTGAAAAACAGAGACAAGAAGCTGATAAGGCTAAGGAAGATTAAGCTTTCTTAATCTTTTGTATTCAACTTGTACAGGAGTACTTGCTATAAACAACAACAAGAAAACCGGTAAGCCTCTTCAGAAGAACCGGATTAACGCTGACATTAGATGTAAAGAAGTTCGCGTTTTAGATGAAAATAACGAATTAGTTGGCGTAATGCCAACTGTTGAAGCATTACGTTTGGCAAAGGAGAAGGATGTTGATCTTGTTGAGATCAGTCCTAATGCGGAGCCTCCGTTATGTAAGATCATCGAATATGGCAAGTATCTTTATCAGAAGAGTAAAGATCAAAAGAATAAGAAGCAAAAAGTTGTTCAGGTTAAGGAAATCAAATTCCGTCCTGGTACAGATGAAGCGGATTATCAGGTTAAACTACGCAACCTAATCCGTTTCTTAGAAGAGGGCAACAAAGCTAAAGTAACTTTGCGCTATCGCGGTCGCGAAATGGCACATCAGTCTTTAGGTTTAGATGTCCTAAAACGTGTAGAGAATGATCTATGCGTTGAGAGAGGAATAGCATCTGTTGAGTCAGCTTCTCGTGTAGAAGGTAGACAAGCAACTATGGTGTTAGCTCCTAAGAAGAAATAGTACAGGGTTACAAGTTCTAAGCAATTAGACTCCTGTATGGTGTTTTACTGCAATAATGCGGAGTATATAAAATGGCTGGTAAAGTCAAGGTCAAAATGAAGACCGATAGAGGCGTTGCAAAGCGTTTCAAGAAAACTGGTAGTGGTCACTACAAGTGCCGTCACCAAAACCTACGTCACATCCTTACAAAGAAAACTAGCAAGCGTAAGCGTCAGCTACGTAGCATGGTTTGTGTAAAGACATGTAATTTACGCGCTATCGCACGTCAATTACCATACGCATAATTGGGAGGATTTGACAAATGGCTAGAGTTAAACGTGGTGTTACCGCTCGTGCACGTCACAAGAAAGTTTTAAAGGCAGCTAAGGGTTACTACGGTGCACGTTCACGCACCTTCCGTACCGCTGTTCAAGCAGTTACTAAAGCTGGTCAGTATGCATACCGTGATCGTCGTCAGAAGAAGCGTCAATTCCGTGCTTTATGGATTGTTCGTATCAATGCAGCTGCTCGTCAGCACGATCTAAGCTACAGCCAGTTAATCAACGGCTTAAAGAAGGCTAACATTGAGATTGATCGTAAGGTTCTATCAGATCTTGCAATCAATGATAAGGTAGCTTTCCAAGCTATTGCTGAACAAGCTAAAGCAGCTTTAAACGCTTAATTCCTATCTAATTAAGCTTCAAAGATCTCAGTGCAGTTTCATTTGTACTGAGATTTTTTATTCCTTCCTTGAAAAATAATTCCTAATAACCTATATCTGTAGTATGCTTTAAGTATCACTATTCATATTGAGGTTATCATGAAGATCCATAAATTAGCCATCATTGGTTTAGGTCATGTTGGCTCAGAAGTTCTAACAAAGGCTGTTGCTACTAACATTGCCTCAGAAATTGCATGTATTGATATTAAAGAGAATGTAGCTTATGGTGAAGCATTAGATATTTGCCATTCTATTTCTTCAACTTTAAACCGCAATATTAAGGTTTATTCAGGTGGATTTGAAACAGTTAAAGATGCAGATGTAATTATCTGTGCTGCAGGTCCATCAATTTTACCTGGTCAGTATGAGAGATTAGCTTTAGCAAAAGAGAATGTTAAAGTAATCACTGACATTATGACTGAGGTAGTAAAGTACAACACTGATGCTATCTTTATCATGATCACCAATCCTTTGGATGTAACCACCTATCTTGCAGCTACAAAGTTTGGTTGGAAGGAGGGTAGACTATTTGGTACAGGTACCACTCTTGAGACACTACGTTTTAAATATATCCTATCAAAACACTTTAATGTAAACCCTCAGGATATCCAAGGATATATGCTAGGTGAGCATGGTAATACCGCTTTCCCTGCTTGGTCTACTGTATCAATTGCTGGTGTACCACTTGATAAGCTATCACAATACTACCCTGATGTAGTGCTTGATCATGAAGCTATCAAAAAGCAGGTAGTTAAAACTGCTTATGATGTAATGGATGCTAAGGGCTGGACTAACACTGGTATTGCAGCAGGTGCTATTAGACTTGCTCAAGCTGTATTCTATGATGAGAAAGCAGTTTTACCTGTATCTAAAGTATTACATGGTGAATATGGTCTTGAGGATGTTGCTTTGTCTTTACCATCCGTAATTGGTAAAGATGGTGTGGAAAAACGCTTTGCAATTCCACTAGAAGGTCAAGAGCTTGAAGATTTACACCGTAGTGCAAATTGCATCAAGGAAGTTTTAAGAACTTGTAATTTAATTTAGCTGAGCTTTCTTGTTATAAGGTTAAGTTTCTTTTTTATGACAGAGTGGGGTTTGAGGTATTAATCCTTTTGCCCCACATTTATATTTGCAGTTACGTTGGTACTCAAGAAGCAGTAATTTGTAAAACTCTTGAGGGCGAAACTGTAAAATGATTTAGAAAGGAAATTCTTTATGACTGTATTTCAAGAGCTAATAAAAAGAGTTCGTGAGTTTTTAGGCTGGGAAAAATTAATTGCTTTATCTTATGATTATCAGAATAGAAAAGGCTGTAATGTTTCAGATCTTTTAACCGAATATGGCATCACCGAAGCATTCTCTGTTGACGAAGTTCGTATAATTATCTCAACTCTTTACAAGATCCTTCCACCTATTGAGACCTCGATACGTTGTAAGTATTGCAATGAATTCTTATTACAAACAGTTAGTCGCGATGCTTCTAGGCCCCATAAGTATTACTGTCCAAAATGTGGGCATAATGGAGAAGACAATCCTCAAAATTGCAGTTGTCAAAACTGTAAGGAAACAATTAGAAAACAAAATATTCAAAATGTAATTGATAAGTATCAAGAAAACATTGAAGAATTTTTTTTTAGATTTGAATTTTCTAAAGAAGATAATAGCAATTCAACACTTGAAATAGCTGTTCTATACGCTTTAAATAAAAGCATTAAGCAAAAGGAAGAATACTATAATAATGACAATAATTGCTTGATTTTACCTACTTTTGATAATGCACGTATTATTGAGCATCTTTGTAACGTAGGTTTAATCACTGTTAAGAAAGAGAAAATTATAGCTGAAATAAACGAGCTTTTTGAGAAGTTGTCGTCTCTAGATTCAGATCATTTATATTCAAGAGATCCTTCTTACCTAACAAGCTATATTAATGAAAAGTTAAGTGCCTATTTTATCTTTAATAAGGATAAAAGTATTGCAGGTTTATCTCAACTTGATGCTTTCACTTTTAACTATTCATTAGTAAACGATGAATTAAATGATTTAATCTCATTGAGAAAGATCCCTGCAGAGCAATTAGTAAAAATTTGGAAAGAACTTGCTGTAAATGAATGTATAGAGCAGTTTCGCTATAGAATGAATTTACTCGTAGGAAACAATAATCGAACCTTTAGTAGTGTAGAAAAGCTTTTTTCTCAAGCGATAAATTTCCTTTCAGCAAGAAGAATTTGTTCTCTATTGTGGTCCTCTTATAATCATGCCAGTGGCATAAAATTAGAAAGACAATATGTATCAAGTATTCATTTGGCAAATATCTTTTGTAATATAGTAATAAGGAATATCAATCAGCATATAGAACAATGTAAGTTAAACAATACTACAGAAGATGGTAAAGGAGTAAGAGAAAGAAATTGCCCTTATCACCTATTTAATAAAATCTTTTACGAGGATATTTTGCAATTAGGTGAAGATGGATTTAATTTGGTTCCTTGTAAAGAAAACCTAACTATCCATGACATCTTTAACGATAAATTATCAGAAATTTATCGAGATCTAGAGCAAGATTAGTCTTTTGTTTATCTTTTATAAATAAGGAAATTATTTAGTGAAGTGAAAAACAGGAAGGTTAAGTGTTAACCTTCCTGCTTGAAATTAGCTACGTCTTGAAAGTGGTTTTACATCTCTAAACTCACGACCAGTATAAATCTGACGAGGACGACCAAGTCTTGAGTCTTTAATAGAGTGCATTTCATTCCAGTGGGTGATCCAACCGATTGTTCTTGCTAGAGCAAAGATTACGGTGAACATTGAAGTTGGAATACCGATAGCATTTAGAATAATACCTGAGTAGAAATCTACGTTAGGATATAGATTTCTTTCAATGAAGTATTCATCTGATAGAGCAATCTTTTCAAGTTCAGTTGCAACCTCTAGTAGAGGATTGTTATCAAGATGAAGAGCATCTAGAACCTCATGGCAAGTATCACGCATTACTACAGCACGAGGATCAAAGGTCTTATAAACACGGTGACCAAAGCCATACAATCTAAATGGATCGTTCTTATCTTTAGCTCTTGCAATGAATTCAGGAATTCTATCTACAGAACCTATGGATTCAAGCATACGTAAGCAAGCTTCGTTAGCACCACCGTGAGCAGGTCCCCATAAAGAAGCTACACCAGCTGCAATACATGCATAAGGGTTAGCACCAGAAGAACCTGCTAGACGTACTGAAGATGTTGAAGCGTTCTGCTCGTGATCTGCGTGTAGAGTAAAGATTCTATCTAAAGCCTTTTCCACAATTGGGTTAATCTTATATTCCTCACAAGGAGTTGAGAACATCATGTGTAGGAAGTTGCCAGTATAACTTAAATCATTTCTTGGATATACGAAAGGCTGACCAATTGAGTATTTGTAAGACATAGCAGCAAGAGTTGGCATCTTTGCAACTAATCTTACAGCGGTAAGTTCACGATGCTCTGGATCATAAATATCTAAGCTGTCGTGATAGAAAGCAGATAGCGCACCAGCCACACCACATAGCACAGCCATAGGGTGAGAGTCACGACGGAATGCTTGGAATAATGATTCCATCTGAGTGTGAACTAAGGTGTGATGCTTAATTCTGTGTACGAAATTCTGATATTGCTCTTTGTTTGGTAACTCACCTTTAAATAGTAGATAGCAAACTTGTAAGTAATCAGCCTTTCTAGCTAGCTGATCAATTGGGTAACCACGATAAAGTAGAATACCTTTTTTGCCATCGATGAAGGTGATACGAGACATGCAAGAAGCTGTGGAAACAAAACCAGGATCATAGGTAAAATAACCTTGTTTTCCTAATTCGCGAATATCGATTACTTCAGGTCCTAAGGTACCTTTTAAAATAGGAAGCTTGATTGGATCTTTTCCTGGGATCATCAAGGTTGCATACTTATCTACTACAGGTAGAGTATCTTCAATTGCCATTGTGATGTGTCTTCCTTGTTGTGTGAAAATTTAGTCTTAACTCATTGTAAACATAAAATTTAAAATTGCTAAATTATGTGTAAATAGCTTAATTTGCACTAAATTAATACGCTCAAATTAGTGCAAATTCTTGTATACTTTTACAAAAGCTGAATTTAATCATAGAATTCAAAAATTCACATTTTCAATTTGTTGCACAATAAAAAATACAGTTATGGAAAAAAGAATTCTTTTAACCGAATGTACCGATGATGTAGGCTTAATTGCAAAGATCACTAATGTATGTTCTTTATTTCATTTTAATGTTATTCGCCAAGATCAGTTTGCCTCCCACGAGGATGCTAAGTTCTTTATGAGAACTGTAATCGAAGGCAATTTTGATGACGATAATTCAAATCAAACTTTTATTAACACTGTAATTGGCGTCTTGCCACAAGGTGCAACAGTACGTTTAGCTGACAACCACAAGCGTAGATTGTGTGTTTTAGTAACTAAAGAGTCACACTGCTTAGGTGAGCTGTTAATGAAAGCCTATTCAGGTGCTCTAAATGCAGATATCGTTTGTGTGGCTGGTAATTACCCAGAGCTTGGTGTGTTAGCAGAGAAGTTTGATGTGCCATTTAAGTTAGTTTCTTGCGAAGGCATTACCAAAGAAGAGCAAGAAAAGCGCATGATGGAAGTAATCGATAGCACAAATTGTGACTATGTGATTTTAGCTAAGTACATGCGTATCTTATCTCCTGAGTTTGTAAATCACTATCCACTTGGCAAAATTATCAACATTCACCACTCCTTCTTACCAGCATTCATTGGTGCAAAACCATATTTGCAAGCTTATAACCGTGGTGTAAAGATCATTGGTGCTACAGCTCACTTTGTAACTAACAATCTTGATGAAGGTCCTATCATTGAGCAGGATGTAATCAAAGTAACCCACCGTTATGATCCTGATACTTTAGCTAAAGCTGGTCACGATGTAGAGCAGATGGTGCTATTAAGAGCTGTAAATAAAGTACTTGATGATAAAGTCTTTATTCATGGTAATAAGACAGTAGTATTCTAAAAACTACTATAAGGATACAAAAAAGGCTCTAACTAAATTAGAGCCTTTAGTTTAATTAAGGAGCAAGTCTCTTTGGCTTTTGCCAAACTCCATCTTCAAGATCGTAAATAAATCTGTCATGTAATCTATTCTCTCGACCTTGCCAAAATTCTACTTGGTGGAAACGAACTTTATAGCCACCCCAGAAAGAAGGTAGTGGAATTTCACCATTTTTAAATTTCTCTTTAAGCTCTAAAAATTTACCTTCAAGAATACCACGGGCTGAGATTAAATGAGATTGATGGGAAGCCCAAGCACCGATTTGACTACCACGAGGTCTTGAGTGGAAATATTTAAGATCTTCTAAAGTACTTTGTCTTGTAGCTTCGCCGATAAACATTACTTGTCTTTCAAGCATGTACCAAGGGAAGAGTAGGCATACTTTAGGATTGCCTTTAATTTGGTGAGCTTTTCTTGATCCAAGATTAGTGTAGAACACTAAATTTTCTCTATCATAGTCTTTTAATAAAACCATACGAGAGTATGGTTGACCTTGTTCATCAACAGTACTTACTACAACACCATTAGGATCGTACATTTTAGAATCTATGGCTTGCTGTAACCACTTTTCAAATAAATCCATAGGGTGGGATGGTAATTCACTTTCGTCTAACCCACCTTGTTGATAACTACGTCTTAAATCAGCTACGTCAATCATATCTTGCCTATATACACTCAAATTTTAAAAACTTTTCTTATTTTACAACAAATTAGCAAGTATAAATGCTTAAATTAGACTTACTTTTCTGATCTTGACTGCTTCAGTTATAAATTGCCTAAAAAAGCACTGTTAATGTGAAATAAGGCTAGATCTTGCGTTAAATATTGTTAACTGTGCAATTTTGATGATCAATATCAACAAGTTTAAAGATAAAAATGATAGAATAATGCGCAATATGAATTTTCCCCAATAGGTTGGGGCGTATATAAAAGAATCGTAACAATTAAAAATTAGGTGTTTAAATGAGTACATATCCAAAGACAGCTTTAGTTATCAACTGTGGTAGCTCATCTGTTAAGTTTGCAATTTTGGATCCAAAAGACGGTCACGTCTTTTTAAATGGTATTGCAGAAGCTTTAGGTTTAGCTGATGCAAGAATTTCTTGGAAGTTTAATGGTGGTGAAAAGACCGAGACTCAGTTAGGCGCAGGTGCTGATCACTCAAAAGCTTTAGAGTTCTTAGTTAAGAATGTACTTGCTAAAGATGAAGCATTACACGATTCTATCGTAGCTTGCGGTCACAGAATTGTGCAAGGTGGCGATATCTACTCACAACCTACTTTAATTGATGATGAAGTAGAGGAGAATATCAAGAAAGTTATTCCTTTTGCTCCATTACACAATCCTGCTCACTTATTAGGTATTGATGCAGCTCGTGCTAACTTCCCATCAATTCCTCACGTAGCAGTATTTGATACAGCTTTCCATCAGACTATGCCACCTAAGGCATATCGTTATGCAATTCCTGAGGAATACTACACTGATTTGCACTTACGTAAGTACGGTGCTCACGGTACTTCTCACATGTTCCTATCTCAAGAAGCTGCTAAGATGTTAAATAAGCCTCTTGAGGAAACAAATATCATTACTTGTCACTTAGGTAATGGTGCTTCTGTGTCAGCTGTTAAGGGCGGTAAGTGCATTGATACTTCAATGGGCTTAACTCCACTTGATGGTCTAATCATGGGTACTCGTTGCGGTAGCATCGATGCTTCAGTTGTATTCTTCCTATGCGAAAGAATGGGTATGACTCCAGATGAGGTTAAGGAAGTCTTCAACAAGAAGTCTGGTATGGCTGCTGTAAGTGGTGTTTCTTCAGACTTTAGACCAATTGTAGCAGGCTACAATGAGGGTAACGAGAGATGTAAGCTTGCTTTAGAGATGTATGCTTATCGTCTAGCTAAGTTCATCGCTTCTTACTATGTTCCACTAGGACATGTTGATGCAATCGTATTCTCAGGTGGTGTGGGTGAGAATGGTCCAACCACTCGTAAGATTATTTGTGCTGAGCTTGAAGAGAGCTTTGGTATTAAACTTGATAACGAAGCTAACTATAAAGCAAAAGTATTTATGGGTGTTGATCACCAAACTATTTCTGCACCAGATTCAAAGGTAAAAGTATTTGTTATTGCAACTAACGAGGAATTAGTAATTGCTCGTTCAGCAATGAGCTTTGTAAAGGCTTAATACGTTTACAAAAAGTGCATTTTAATCTAATATAGACAAAGTTTTATTTCAAAAATCTGTCGATATTAGTAACCTAATCCTCGTATTCGACAGTACGGGGATTTTTATTTTTAAGAGTGCTAATGAGTAATAAACAACAACCTCAAAGACTTGATGTCATTAACGAGCAAGGCTCTTTATCTGGCTTTACTGGTTTTAAAAAGTTTTGGCCATTTTTAAAACCATATCTATTCTTA
Organism: uncultured Succinivibrio sp.; assembly: GCA_902785325.1. Taxonomy (GTDB): domain Bacteria; phylum Pseudomonadota; class Gammaproteobacteria; order Enterobacterales; family Succinivibrionaceae; genus Succinivibrio. The sequence continues at coordinate 13,674 of CACZXZ010000027.1, forward strand.
ACAATCCTAGGTATTTTATTAACTATTCCTGTAGGTGCTTTAGATGCAGCGGTTGCATCCTTCTTAAAGCCTTTTATGGATAATGTTATGGTTGATAAAGATACCGAGTTTGCCTATAAAGTACCTTTTATCATTATTGGATTTACCATTGTTCAAGGTATTTGTATCTATACCTCTAACATTGTAAACAGCTATGTAGGATCCCGCATTGCAACTAATTTAAAGCTAGCTTTATATAAAAAGCTTATCAATAATGATTCAGCCTTCTTTGATAAGAACACCTCTGGTATCGTGCTAATGCGTTTTTGCTCTGATGCTGATACTGCAACCACAGGTTTAATTACTAACGTTAAGTTGTTCTTATCTAAATTCTGGTCTTCACTAGGTCTTGTAGTAGTGTTGCTATACAACTCTTGGCAATTGTCCTTTATTGCCTTAGGTGTATTAGTATTCTTAATTTTACCTATGAAGGTTGCCCGTAAAAAAGTAATGAAATTGATGGGACTTACTGTAAAGGCAAGCTCAAAGATCAATTCAAATTACTATGAAACCTATTCTGGTATAAAGATCATTAAAGCTTTTAATTTGCAAAATGTTATTTTTGCAAAGTTTACTCAAAACATTGAAGAAGCTTTCCACTTATCCATGCGTATGATCCGTAATACCAACTGGTTAGGTCCTGCTATGCACTTAGTTACAGCTTTAGGTGTAGCTGGCGTTCTTTATTACGGTTTACATTTAATTACCACAGGTCAAATTACCTCAGGTACCTTTGTAGCTTTCTTAGCAGCTTTAATTATGCTTTATACTCCAATTAAGAGTATTGGTAATAATTATGTAGCCTTGCAGTCTGCTTTACTAGCACTAGAGCGTATCTATAAGATTTTAGATACTACTTCTTATGAAACTAATGACGGTACTGGTACTAAAGTACTTAAAGACATCAAAAAAGAGATTAAGTTTAACGACGTATGTTTCTCTTATGATGGTCAAAGGGAAGTTTTACACAAGGTTAATTTAACTGTTCCTGTAGGTTCAAAAGTTGCTTTAGTTGGTAACTCTGGCGGTGGTAAATCTACTGTAACAGCATTAATCCCACGCCTATATGAGATTGACTCAGGCTCAATTACCATTGATGGCACTGATATTAAAGAGTTTACTATTTCCTCACTAAGAGAGCAGATTGCCATGGTATTCCAGGATAACTTCTTATTTGATGGAACTGTCCGTGAGAATCTACTGTATGGTAAGGAAAACGCTACTGACGAGGAAATTGCTTTTGCAATTAAGAGTGCTTACCTTGATGAATTCGTAAAGAAATTACCACAAGGCCTTGATACCATGATTGGTGAGCGCGGTTTACTCTTATCAGGCGGTCAAAAGCAAAGACTTGCTATTGCTCGCGCAATTTTAAAGAATGCTCCTGTAGTTATCTTAGATGAGGCAACTTCTGCTTTAGACAATAAGTCAGAGAAAGTAGTTCAACAAGCTTTAGATAAACTAATGGAAGGCAGAACCACTATTGTGATTGCTCACCGTCTATCTACCATTATGGACTCAGATAAGATCTTAGTTATCAATGATGGTCATGTTGTAGAAGAAGGCTCTCACAGTGAGTTACTTGCTAAAAATGGTCCTTACTCTGTACTTTACAATTCTCAATTTAGTAAGGTTCATAATGCTGAGGATACAGAAACTTCAGCTGAAGATGTTGATGCGATCCATCTAGCTAAAGAAACAGAATCTTCAAAAGAAGAGTAGTTAAGTAGAGGAGGGTAGCTCCCTCCTTTAAATTACCTCAACTCAAAATTCTCAAAAATATTTTCTTCCTTTTAGCAAATCTTTTTGTTAAGTATTTCTCATAAAACACTTTGAATTTTATATAAATTTTTGAACCTTAAAAAACTAAAATATTCAAACGGTTGTAGTTGTGATTAAGATCATAATCAAACTTGTCTAAAAAAACTTAACACTATTAAGGTATAATGCCACGCAACTAATCGGTAAATAACTATTAAATCGATTAGTTTGTTTTAGGTATATGTGAATTTTTAGGAATCATGATGTTTAAAAAATTATTGCAGATTGCTTTATCCTTGCATTTCTAGGTTTAACTGGTTGTGCAAATCTTAATAATGTTGATATTTATCCAGATTTAACCAAAACTGACAATCTTATTACTAAAGGTGAATCAACAGCTCAAGATGTTCGCGAGATCTTTGGTGCCCCTACTTTTATTGGTACCACAAAAACAGATGGTAAAACTGTTTATGGTTACTCAATTGATGCTAATCGCTTATTTACAAATTTTGGCGCTAATTTAGGTAAGAGTTTTGCAACTTTTGGTTTTGGCGCTCAGAAATATCCTCGTACAGTTAAAGAAGTTTATTTCAAGTTTAACGAAGGTAAAGTTGAGGATATCAAATACATAGGTTATGCCTACGTGCAGCTCAAACGTTTTAAATGGTGGAGAGAAGCCTTTCAAATTCTAACAGAAGAAGAATATAAATCTTCTAAAATTTACTCTATTAAAGAAATCTATCAAATGTATGCTCAAAAGTTAGCAAAACAAAGAGGTGTGGATGTTAATCAAATTCCAGAAGATGATCTGCATGAAGAGATTGCAGGTATTGGTAACTATCAAAACATTTGTATCGATGGTTGCGTTAAAGTCTTTAATGATTTAGTTGATATAGTTGATGAAAAGCCTGAACCACAAAGCTACGATAGCACTAAGGCATCTTTAATCTTCAAGCAAAGTAAGTAGTTTTAAATAAAAGTTAATCTTACAAAAAAGCTCTGCATTGCAGAGCTTTTTAATTGGTTAAAACGCTACATCTTTAACTTGGCTTATAGCCATCACTGTAGGTTTTTCAAGAATTTTAGGCTCTTTAAATAATAAGTCTAAACCTGCCTTTAAATAGATGTCAGGTACAATACCAGAACCTACACTTAAGAATAAATCTCTTAAAGCTCCTTTGCTTGAGGTATCTTCAGGGGCTAGATGCTCAACTTTTACTTTATTAAGTTTACCTACCTTAACTTTAGCAAATTTGATTACATCCTCTAAAGTTCCAAGCTTATCTACTAAACCTAGGTTATAAGCATCTTGAGCCATAAAGACTTTACCTTCAGCAAACTTGTGGTAATCCACATTCTTTAAAGGAGTTCTTGCAGCTTTAACTAAACCAACAAAGTTCTCGTAGATAGAATTTACTTCAAGATATTGAGCTCTTACTTGTGAAGGAGAGAGTGGATTTGCAATATTTACAGTTGCTAAATCATTAGTTGCTACACCATCTTGGTAAACACCATATTCATTTAATAAACGATGAGCACTAAAGCCTATAGCAAAGACTCCAATTGAGCCAGTGATAGTTTCATTGGTTGCAAAGATTTTATCTGCAGCTGTAGAAATCCAATAAGCACCAGAGGCACATAAAGAGTTCATAGACACATAGATAGGAATATTCTTTTTATGTTTTACATGAAGAAGCATATTTCTAATCTTTTCAGAAGCAGTAACTGAGCCACCACCTGAATTGATGTAGAAAACAATTGCTTTAACAGCAGGATCTTTTACTGCTTGAGTCAATTGAGATTGAATATTAGCTGGGGTAAAGTCTGTAGCATCGGTGGAGATATCAGTGATATTGCCAATGCCGTAGATTACTGCAACTTTTCCTTCAGGTGTATTGTTTGTAGCTGTTGCACTTTGCTTTTCTAAAGAAGCAAAGTACTGATGGTAATCCTGTTTATCAGCCTTAAAAGGATCTTTTGAAGCACCATATTTTTTAATTAGGTAAGCTTCTACATCCATTTGAGATTGAAGCTCATCAACAAGTTGTAGATTGTGGAGTAATACAGCCTCACTACCACCGTATTGCTCAAGCTCACGTAAGTACACCTCAGAGCTATAGAACAATTTTGTTAAAGTAGTTTTTGCTCTTAACTTTTGCTCGCCTATAGTATCTAAGTATTCAGCCCATAGCTTAGTGAAGATCTCTTGATATTCTTCTTTTACCTGTGGAGACATCTTATTGTTAGTAAATGGCTCAACAGCAGATTTAAACTCACCAGCTTTGAAAATTACAGGATCAATTCTTAAGTGATCAAAGAGATCTTTAAAGTATAAAGTTGTTGAGGATAAACCTTTAAAGGTAAAACTACCAAATGGATTTAGTACGATAGTTTTGCAGGCTGAAGCAATAGCGTAAGCACTTGCTGAGTAATTGTCAGCATAGGCAATTACATCTGCATCTTTATTAACAGCTTTAAATTGATTGATAGCTGCAATTACGCGTTTTGCAACCGATAGAGTAGTGCCTGATAAGCCTGATAAATTAAAGTATAAAGCTTTAATGGTTTTATTGTAGGCTGCGTTATGAAGAGTCTTTTCAATAGATAGAATGTCATTAACATTACGATTATTCAATTTAGCATCAAGCATTCTTGTAAATTTTGAGTAATCGTCATTTGGAAGAGCAGACTCTATAATAGGACCGTTTAAATCAAAATATAAAATTGCACGTGGCTTAGTTAATACTTGATTAGTTACTTCAGGATCTTCAATCCAAGCTAAATCTTTAGCACTGTCTTCAAACTTTGAGCACAAACCTACTAGCGCAAAGATAGCAATAATCAAAAAGATAAAAATAATGTTGAAAACAGTATTGCGAATGAAAGTAATGATAGAGCCTATCATCAAGAAAAAGTGACAGATGGCACTTAAAGCAGTTGGATTATTTTGCTTTACTTTACTTGTAGTTGAGTTTTGATTTGAAGCACTTAGGCTATCGACATTTTTAGTGAAATCTTGAGATTCGTTCATGTTTAGTTTCTTAAGATAAAAAATAAAAAGACAAGTTGCCTTGTCTTTTTATAGAAAAGATTAAATATTACTTTTTAGTAGATTGTACAATCTTCATAACAGAGCTTACCATACCAGAAACATCTGATAGATTGCTTGGAATGATCAAGGTGTTGTTGGTTTGAGCTAGATTCTTGAAGGCTTCAATATATTGCTCTGCAACCTTTAAGTTAACAGCAGTGTCGCCACCTTGTTGTTGGGAAGCTTGTGCAATCTTAGCAATAGCCTCAGCTGTTGCATTAGCAATAGCGATAGTAGCTTGAGCCTTACCTTCTGCAATGTTAATTTCAGACTGCTTTTCACCTTCTGACTTAGCAATAGCAGCTTCACGGGCACCTGTAGCTAAGTTAATTTGCTCTTGCTTACGACCCTCTGATTCAAAAATAACCGCTCTCTTTTCACGCTCTGCGGTTATTTGTCTTTGCATAGCTTGTAAGATCACAGCAGGAGGGGTTAAGTCTTTAATTTCGTAACGTAAAACTTTTACACCCCAGTTTAAGGCTGCTTCATCAATAGCTGATACAACTTGATTGTTGATGATGTCACGTTCTTCAAAGGTTTCATCAAGCACCATTTTACCAATTACTGAACGTAGGGTAGTTTGAGCTAATTGAGTGATAGCAACTAGGTAGTTTGAGGTACCGTAACTAGCAAGTTTTGGATCAGTTACTTGGAAATATAAAATACCATCAACTGACAATTGAGTATTGTCACGAGTGATACATACTTGGCTTGGGGTATCTAGTGGGATTTCCTTTAGAGAGTGTTTGTAAGCTACCTTATCAATAAAAGGAATAATAAAGTTTAAACCTGGGTTTAAGACTTTATGAAATTTACCTAGTCTTTCAATTACCCAAGCTGTTTGCTGTGGAATTACATTGACTGACTTTACCGCGAAGATAATTGCAATTACTAATAACACAATTGCAAATACAAAACCGCCAGAAAAACTTGACTCTTCCATGTTTAACTCCAATTTATGTCAAATTACTTTTTTAATTCTAGTCTTGAACCTACTACCTTACTTATATGGTAGTTGCCTTCACTTAGGACACCGTTTGGCAAATACGCAGTCCAAAGCGCACCACGATATTTAACTTTAGCACTACCATCAGCAAGAACTGCATCTACATGCACAAGTTGTCCTTCGTCTAAGTTGTCTGCAGGATCTTTTTTATTCTTTTGTTTCTCTTTTATAAAGTGAGCAATAACTACACCAATAGTACAAACAATAGCTCCTACTACAGCTTGTGTGGTTATGCCTGCCCCAAAGAAGGCTACAAAAGCTGCACTTAAACTTCCAACGAAAAATGCAAGTAGGTAAATAGTACCTAAAAGCATTTCAAAACCTAAAATCGCAAAAGCTACGATAAGCCAGATGATATAAGCGTCCATTGTCTATCCTTTATGATTATTAAGTTTATTGTATTTGTGGCTATAGCAAATTAAACCTATGATAAGTGGAAAAGCGATTAGAACTGGTACAGCACCTGTATCAAATAAAGCACCTAAAAAGAAAGCAAAGAACATTACAATTACAATAGCTACAGTAATAGGGGAGTTCTTTTTCTTTTGAGAATTAGAAACGTTTGAAACAGAACTATTTATAGGTGTTTTAGGAACACTTAAATCAACCTTTATATTTTGAGCTGTAAGCTCTTTTTGCACATTTGGTGCTTGATTAGGAACTGTCTTTTTTATTTCTTTATTTATACTTAGTTTATTGTCTTTAAGTTTGTTTAGTGCATCTTGCTCAAGCTTTTCTAACTTGTCACTTTTCTGCTGTTGCAAGAGCATGGCATTGCGAATTTGAGCCTCTAGCATTTTTTTATCGTAAAGACCTTTCTTCTCAACTAAAGATGCATAATCGCCATTTTTAGGCTCTAAAGAAAACTCTGACATTTTGTCCTCAATCATTTGTTTAAAGTATATTCATTATAGCTTTAAAGAATGTCTATTTGAGTGCAAAACTTTGGATTTTTAATAATTTATCTCATGATAATTGTTTTGTTAAAAGGTAATTTTAGTTCTCTAATTAACTCTAGAGTAAATTACTTTGGAGTAAATTATGTTTATCTCAAGAGAAAATGAATTAGCAAGTCTTAACAACTTGTACGCTTCAGATAAATTTGAGTTTTTTATTTTGTATGGCAGACGTCGCGTTGGAAAAACCGCTCTTTTACAAGAATTCTGTAAAGATAAAAACACCATCTTTTTCTCTTGTGAACAAACAAATTATGCTTTAAATCTTGAAAAAATTACCAAGCAGATATCAACTCATTACGATATACAAGATCTTCCATGCTTTGAATCACTTGCTCAAGCAATTACCTTTATAGATAAATTACAAGCTAATTCAAGATTGGTTTTGGTAATTGATGAGTTTCCTTACATTGCTAAAAATAATTCTCTATTACTCTCGCAGTTGCAACATTTAATAGATCTAAAACTTCAGCATGAAAGTAAACTGTTTATTATCTTGAGTGGTAGCTATTTAGGTTTTATGGAAAATGAGGTTCTAGGCTATAGAAGTCCTTTATACGGAAGACGTTCGGGACAATTAAAGTTGCAGCCCCTAGATTATTATGAAAGTTCTAAATTTCTTCCAAAACTTAACGCTCTTGGAAAGTTGCAGGTCTATGCATGTTTAGGTGGTATTCCTATGTATCTTAATATGTACAGACAGAATTTGTCCTTTGAACAAAATATTGATCTTCTATTTTCTAAAGCAGATAGTTTCTTTAACAATGAGCCTCTTATGTTGTTAAAGCAAGAAGTCAAAGAAGTTGCCATCTATAATTCAATTATTTATGCCATTGCAACTGGAGCATCAAAGGCTAATGAGATTGCAACTAAAACAAAGGAAGATGTAGCAAAGTGTCTTAAGTATATAAACACTTTGTGTGAATTAAATATTCTGCAAAAGGAAACTCCTTATCTTGGTAAAGCAAGTTCAAGAAAAACTACCTATTCAATATGTGATCCAATGTTGAATTTCTATTTTAGATTTGTGTTTTTTCATGAAGCATCAACAATTACGCAGGATTTAAAAGACAACTTTGAGCAATATATGTCTTCACAATTTAGAGTTGTTTGTAAGCAATTTTTACTGCAACAAAATTGTCAAAGAAAACTTCCTTTTGTATTTTCTTCAATAGGTAGCCTATGGAATTATGACTGCAAGTCTAGAAAAGATGTCAAAATTGATCTTGTGGCAAGCTGTGACTCTAATTTCATGTTTGGAGATTGCATTTGGACAAACGAAAAGGTTGATTCTGAAATCTTAGATTCTTTAAAGCAAAAATCAAAGCGTTTTATAAAAGGCTTAAAAAAAGAAATTTTCATGCTCTTTTCAAAAAGTGGCTTTACTGATGCTTTAATCGAAGAAGCAGAAAATTCACCAAATATACTGCTATATGATATCAATTCATTGTTTGTAAAATGATAAGAACGATAAGTTCTTTTTATACAAGAATAGTTAGCTTAGACATTACGACAAGCTTTAGAATAATGTAGTAAGTCAATAGGGGTAAGAAATCGTTTATTGTAGTTAATAGTTTGGCTTTTAGGATAAATAAGCCATTAGCAGTAGCCTTAAAATCTTAATTTTTAGTCTACACATGCAATTAGACTTTTTTGTGAAGAAAAAATCTCACAAGAGTGATAAATTGATCACTTTTTCTAGTATAATGCACGATCAAATTTTAGATAATCTCGGAGGAATTATGCTACGCATTATGGAAGAGGCTCTAACATACGATGACGTCTTGTTAGTACCTGCACATTCAACTGTTTTACCAAACACTGCAGATCTTCGTACAAGATTGACCTCCAATATTCAGTTGAATATCCCTATGATCTCATCTGCAATGGATACAGTAACTGAATCAAATCTTGCAATTGCGTTAGCTCAAGAAGGTGGTATTGGCTTTATTCATAAGAATATGTCAATTGAACGCCAAGCTTCTGAAGTAGCTCGTGTAAAGCGTTTTGAGAATGGTATGGTTGTAAAGCCAATTACTGTTCACCCAGATGCAACTATCAATGATGTTCGTCAAATGGCTGCAAAATATGGTTTCTGTGGTTTCCCTGTTGTTGACGAGCATGACAACCTATTAGGTATTTTAACTGGTCGTGACACTCGTTTCTTAACTAAGGGCGATGTTAAAGTTCATGAGGTAATGACTCCTAAGGATAGACTAGTTACCGTTCGCGAAAATGAATCACGCGAAAACGTACAAGCTTTAATGCAAAAGCATCGTATTGAGAAAGTATTAGTAGTTGATGATGCTTTCCACCTAAAAGGTTTAATTACTGTTAAAGATTTCCAAAAATCATCAAACAAGCCAAATGCATGTAAGGATGCTTTAGGTCGTTTACGTGTTGGTGCTGCTATCGGTGCTGGCGCAGGTAACGAGGAGAGAGCAAAGGCATTAGTAGAGGCTGGTGTTGATGTATTGTTAGTTGATTCTTCACACGGTCATTCACAAGGTGTGTTAGATAGACTTAAGTGGTTACGTAAAGAATACCCAGAGTTACCAATTATCGGTGGTAACGTAGCAACTGCAGCTGGTGCTTTAGCTTTAGCTGATGCAGGTGTAAATGCAGTTAAAGTTGGTATTGGCCCTGGCTCAATTTGTACTACTCGTATCGTAACAGGTTGCGGTGTTCCACAGATGACTGCAGTATCTAATGCTGTTGCAGCTTTAGAGGGCACAGGTATTACTGTTATTGCTGATGGTGGTATTCGTTACTCAGGTGATATTGCTAAGGCTCTTGCAGCTGGTGCAAACTGCGTAATGGTAGGTTCAATGTTTGCTGGTACCGAAGAAGCTCCTGGTGAGATTGAGATTTATCAAGGTCGTTCCTTCAAGTCATACCGTGGCATGGGCTCTCTTGCAGCTATGTCAAAGGGTAGTGCTGACCGTTACTTCCAGTCAGATAACGCAGCTGATAAGTTAGTACCTGAAGGTATCGAAGGTCGCGTAGCTTATAAAGGTCTATTAAAGGGCATTATCCATCAGCAAATGGGTGGCTTACGCTCAGCAATGGGTCTAACAGGTTGCGCTACTATTGATGAGTTAAGAACTAAGGCTCAATTCGTTCGCATTACAAGTGCTGGTTTCCATGAGTCACACGTTCACGATGTAACCATCACTAAAGAAGCTCCTAACTATCAGAGCCACGTTTAATCTATTCATGATGCACCTATACTATAATATAGGTGCATTATTATTTTTAAAGTCTATCAAGAGATTTTGCTATGTCTTCAAAGAACATCCATTCTGAAAAGATTCTCATCTTAGATTTTGGTTCACAAGTAACACAGTTAATTGCACGTCGTGTACGTGAAATTGGCGTTTATTGTGAGATTTATCCTTTTGATGCAGATCTTAGCTTAATTAAGGATTTTAACGCTCAAGGTATCATTTTATCTGGCGGTCCTGAATCAACCACAGAGCAAGGCTCACCTAGGGCTCCAGCTTGGGTTTTTGAAGCTGGTGTACCAGTACTTGGTATTTGCTACGGTTTACAGACTATGTCTGTTCAATTAGGTGGTACCGTTCAAGGTTCATCAAAGCGTGAGTATGGTCATGCTACAGTTGATATCAAGGCTGCTTGCCCTCTATTTGACGGTTTAACCGATCATGAAGGTGAGACTAAGCTTGATGTTTGGATGTCTCATGGTGATAAAGTAACTAAGATCCCTGAAGGCTTTATTACTGTAGGTAGCACCGAGACTTGTCCATATGCTGCAATTTACAATGAGCAAAAACAATTCTATGGTGTACAGTTCCACCCTGAAGTAACTCACTCAAAGCAAGGTGGCGAGATCTTAAAGCGCTTTGTGCTTAATATTTGTGGTTTACACGGTCTATGGTCTCCAAGTGCCATTATCGATGACGCAATCGAGCGTATCCGTGCACAAGTTGGCGATAAGAAAGTATTATTAGGCCTTTCAGGTGGTGTTGATTCTTCAGTTACCGCATTACTATTACAAAAGGCTATTGGTAAGCAATTAACTTGCGTATTCGTAGATAACGGTCTATTACGTTTAAACGAAGGTGCTCAAGTTGAAGCTATGTTTAAGCCAATGGACTTAAACTTTGTATATGCTGATGCATCAGATAAGTTCCTTGAGGCTTTAAAAGGTATTAGTGATCCTGAGCTTAAGCGTAAAGCTATTGGTAAGACCTTTATTGATGTTTTTGCTGATGAAGCTCGTAAGCTTGAAGGTGTTGATTTCTTAGCTCAAGGTACAATTTACCCAGACGTAATTGAATCAGCAGCTGCAAAATCAGGTAAAGCTCATGTAATTAAGTCTCACCACAATGTAGGTGGTCTTCCTGAGGACTTAAAGTTCCAATTAGTAGAGCCTTTACGTGAGTTATTCAAAGACGAAGTTCGTCGTATTGGTGTAGCTTTAGGTTTACCAGAAGAAATGGTAATGCGTCATCCATTCCCAGGTCCTGGTTTAGGTGTTCGTGTACTAGGTGAAGTTAAGAAAGAGTATTTAGATCTTTTAAGACAAGCAGATGCTATCTTTATGGAAGAGCTAAATAAATCAGGCTGGTACCAGAAAGTAAGTCAAGCCTTTACTGTATTCTTACCTGTTCGTGCAGTGGGTGTTATGGGTGACCACAGAAGCTATGATTATGTAGTTTCTCTACGTGCCGTTAAGACCATCGACTTTATGACTGCAAAATGGGCTGAGTTACCATATGATCTATTAGGTCATATCTCTAATCGTATCATCAACGAGATCAATGGTATTTCTCGTGTAGTTTACGATATTTCAGGTAAACCACCAGCAACTATCGAATGGGAATAATAATTTCTAAGCTCTAGCAAAAAAAGTATAGAGTTAAATATATGAAAGGTTCGCATCCAAAAGGTGTGGACCTTTTTTATTACTTCAAAAAGTGCTTTTATATGCCGAAAATTCAATTCTTATTTCGCAATTTTAAATTATTGTAAAATATGCGAAATGATAGTATTCTGTCAGTAGAGGAAATTACTATGAAATTGATCTATAGAGACAGTTACCTTGAACAGTTAAAAGCTGTCATGAATGTACCTGATATAAAGGTAATCACCGGCATCAGAAGAAGTGGCAAATCCAAACTTATGGATGCTTTTAGTGACTATTTGTTCTCTCAAAATAATGCAAATGTAATTCGCATAAGATTAAACATCAGAGAATTTTCAGCACTTACAGATCCTGATACTTTATATGATTATGTAACCTCACAGTATCAACAGGATAAGACAAATTATCTCTTGATTGATGAAGTTCAGATGTGTAGTGGTTTTGAAAAAGTAATTGAAAGTCTTCATGAAGAAGAGAAATATGATATTTACATTACCGGATCAAATGCTTTCTTATTGTCTAGCGATTTAGCTACATTATTTGGAGGTAGAGTGTACGAGGTGAAAGTCTATCCATTTTCTTTTGCTGAGTATCTAAAATATTATCCAAGTGATGATCTTGATAAATCCTTTGATGATTATGTCATTGATGGTGGAATGAGTGGCTCTTATCTATATCCAAAACAAGAAGATGCTAGAAAGTATGTCAAAAGCCTTGCTAGAACCACGATTATTAAAGACGTAGTTACAAAATATAAGCTTGAAAATGAAGTTTTACTTAACATGATAGTTGATTTTTTAGCTGATACTATAGGCAATAAGACTTCTATTAGAAATATAGCCAACTGTTTAACCTTAAATTCCTATAAGACCAATGATAAGACCTGCGGTTTATATGTAAATTTATTGTGCAACAGCTTTTTGTTTTATCCTTTCACTCGCTATGATATCAAAGGAAAGAAATATCTTGAGTCTGACAAGAAATACTATTTAGCAGATCTCTCGTTTAGATATGCTCTTTTAGGCACTAAAAATACAGATTATGGTTTCTTATATGAGAATTTAATTGCAATTGAGCTTTTAAGACGAAACTATGAGGTATATGTAGGCTGTTTGTACCAAAAAGAAATTGATTTTGTGGCAATAAAAGATGGTCAAAAGATCTACATTCAAGTGTCTGATGATATTTCAAGAAAAGAAACTTTAGACAGAGAATTGTCACCTCTGTTTAGCATCAAAGATGCTTATCCAAAGGTATTGTTAGCTAGAACCAAACATCCAGATAGTCAAGTTGAAGGTGTAAAGATTATAGATATAGCACGTTGGTTAAGCAACGTTTCGCAATTTTAAAAATTATATAAAAATGCGAAATAAAGCATTATAAATTTGATTATTATTTTTGTAAATTGTTGCAGAAAATAAGATAAATCCAATAACAGGAAAATGTTATTACAAATTTACTACCAAAGTTTGAGGTTCATAATTTGGAACTTGAAGCATTAGAGTCCATTTTTAATTTGTACAAGTCTCGGTATTTAAGAATATTTGAGAAAATCTATCCAGCAAGAAATAGCACTGGCTTTCCAGAAAGAAATTTATCAGTAAATTTTACAAAAGCCTATGAAACATACTATTCAAATTGCGACGTGATTTCTTGGTTTGAATTACAATTTGGAGAAAATGATAATTATCACCTTGATGCGGTTGTCGCTAATTACACCACAAAAGAAATCTTCCTTGTGGAAGCAAAAAGGTTTTCTAATCCAGCTAAAAAGAAAGAAGAAATAAAGGAAGATATTGTGAGAATCCACAAATTAAAAGAAGAGTTACTCAAAGAGTGTGATTGTAACAGTGCCAGAATTGATCTTAAAATGTTTAACTCAATTTACGGTGTAGTTCTTGCAGATTTGTGGACAGAAAACGACACAAAAAAAGAAATACTCACTCAATATCTTGATAACAACTTTGTTCAAAAAGGTCTAAAGTGCAATGATGATCTTGGTGAGATTATTTATAATGTTCAATCTTTTAATACGACGACCAAGTCTAGATGATCGATATCACAATCTAGACCACCTAATTTAATAGCTAGCGCTTATCGTGCTAGTAGCTGTTTAAAAACTCATAAATT
>CACZXZ010000028.1 GCA_902785325.1 uncultured Succinivibrio sp.
ATTTCGTCGTTGTCTTGCGTGACAACGGAGACACATTTTAATGATTTTTTAATCTATGTCAAATAATTTTTTAAAGTTTTTTTAACTTTTTTTAACACTTCTTAAGACAATCGCTTATATAAGCGATTTTTATTCTTCTCTCTCGTGAGTGCAATTTTAAGTTTAGGACAGATTTTCTAAAATGCAAATTTTTGAAGGGATTTTTTTGTAGGTTAGTCTTTAATAAAGCCATCAGTTTGGATATCCCAAAGATCTTTATAAATTCCCTCGTGGGATAGAAGCTCTTTGTGAGTACCTTGATCTACTATCTTACCTTGAGATAATACTAAGATCCTATCCATCTTAACTAATGTAGATAGACGATGAGCAATAGCAATTACGGTCCTACCTTGCATTACTTGCTCTAAGTTATCTTGAATTATTCTTTCACTTTGAGAGTCTAGTGCACTAGTAGCTTCATCTAAGATTAGAATTGGCGCATTACGTAAGATTACTCTTGCTAAAGCAATCTTTTGTTTTTGACCACCTGAGAGTTTAACTCCTCTATCGCCTACTGTGGAGGTAAAGCCGTTACCGCCTCTATAGTCTGATAAGCTTTCAATAAAGGATAAAGAATCAGTTTGTTTAGCTACCTTTTTAAGCTCTGCTTCATCAGGATCATTTTCTAATCCATAGCCAATATTCTGTTTTATAGAGCGGTGTAGCAAGGATGGTTCTTGATTTACTACAGAGAATAATTCCCTTAAATCATCCTGTTTAAATTGTCTGATATCATTACCATCAATGGTTATCTTGCCACTTTTAACATCATAAAAACGTAGTAGCAGATTGATAAGTGTGGTTTTACCAGCACCTGAGGTACCTACAATACCAACCTTTTCGCCTTTATGGATGGTAAAGACTAAATCCTCAAATACATTTTTCCCTTCAAGATAAGAGAACTTTACGTGTTCAAATTTAATTTTTCTGTCGAATTTGCATACATTTAGACTATCTTTAGGATCTTGCACGCTAATAGGTTTTACAACAGAGTTAATACCGTCATAAACAATACCGATATTTTCAAATACTGCACCTACTTCCCACATGATCCAACGAGACATATTGATCATGCGAATAGCAATAGCAATGGCTATTGCTATTGCACCAGGGGTTACAAGATAATTTGCCCAAAGCCATAAAGACATCATAACTAGGGTGATAAGTAAGGTGTAGTTCATGATCTGCACACTTACATCAAATAAAGTTAATATTCTAAGGGCTTTAAATTCAGACTGTCTAAAGTCTTCCATGGACTCTTTAGCAAATTGCTTTTCTTTACCCTTACCACCAAAGATTTTTACTGTAGAGATATTAGTGTAGCTATCAACAATCTTACCTACCACAAGCGATCTTTCATTAGCTTGCTCTTTTGAGGCTTTTCTCAAACGAGGAATAAAAGTAAATAAAGATAAAATATAAAATACAAGCCAAATGATAAGTGGCAAGCACAAGGATAGATTAGCACTACACAGCATAATCACCATGGTGGTGATATACACAATAAGATGTACTGCAACATCAATAAGTTTCATGACTGCAGTTCTTAAAGCTAAAGAAGTCTGCATAACTTTATTAGCTAAAGCACCTGCTAAAGTGTCATTAAAAAACGATACTGACTGAGAAAGTAAATAAGTGTGTAATTGCCATCTTATCAGCATGGAGTAATTGCTAGATAAGGTTTGATGAATTAAAAGTGAATGCAGTACAGAAGCTGTTGGTAGGACTACACCAGCACAAAGCAACATCAAGAGCAATTCTTTTGAATAAAGTTGTAAAAATACATGAGGGGAACTTTGAGAAGTCCAATCTACGATACAACCTAAACTTACAAAGAAAAGTGCTTCACCTATAGCAATTAGTGAATTTAGAAAACTTACCGCAATAAAATATTTAGTAAGTCCGTGGGAGAAATAAGAAACAAAGCCTATTAAACTTTTAGGGATCAAGCCTTTTTGACCGTTTTCAAATGGTACAACTAAGCTTTCAAAATAGTTAAATAGGCCTTTTAGCATGGAATACTATTTTTCCATGGATTGCATAATATCGCTAATACGATTACTTGCAACATCAATATGACGAGCAATTGCGGCTACATGGTTAGGGAGCATAGCATCACCTACTACATTACCACCTGCAACTACATACATTGGATTAAATTCTCTAATGTACTGTAAGCGATTAATAGCAGCGGTTACATTCTCCTGACCACCACGTTCAATCACTGATGAATCCACAGCTAGTAAGCCGTGTAATACATTCTCAACTACAGCTGCAATACCTTTTGCAAAATATACATTATTGTCAGCATCAAAATGGGAGATGTTCTCATCATTTAAGTTGCCTAAGGCATACTCAAGCATTTGATTGCAGTATTTTAATATTGCATAAACATCGTCAGATTTAACATTGTAAATGCCAGCATTTTTAGCTCCGGAATCTACAGAATTTGCCCAGGATTTCCAGTTAGCAATACCAGCTTTATATTTGCTTTCAGCATCATAAATAAACCAAAAGCCCCAAACGTCTCCTGAGTAAACAAAGTATCTTGAGGTAGCATCTACTAATCTTGGATCAAGAGTATCGTTTTTGCCATAACGAGAAGCTGTCTTTGCTACGATGTCTGATGCAGGTCTTGTAGCATAGATAATACCGTTTTGATAGCAACGGATGTTATCTAAGATCTTAGGCACAAATAATAAATCATTTGGGATCCAGCCCATAAAAGAATCAAGCTGATTTTCAAGTGCAAAAGTTGTTGCATCGGCTAGGATGGCTGCTTTGTTTTGATCAGTTGCAGTATCATCTAAAGTCGGAGCTTCATAAGCATTTGGACAGGTTGAAGTTACCATACCTACGGTAAAGACATACAACACATAAAAAACTACTACAGCAATTAGTGCTTTTAAAGCGATAAATTTATACTTTATAAGATGCAAATTCATATCAACACCTTTGACTTTCGCATAATGATATTCAAATTATACAAATTTAAGAGGGTAAGTTAAATACACCTGAATTTATTTATTACAAATTACTGACACTAATTTCTGCACAACTTTTCATTTGCACATGCTAAAAAGGCTTCACAAATGTGAAGCCTTTTTTTTCAAAAGTTTTGGCTATTAGCGTTTTGCTACAGCTGTAATAGCAGCTACAACTTTATCAATATTGTTGGTATTGATACCAGCTACACAGATACGGCCAGAGCCTACGATATATAGACCAAACTCTTTACGTAAAGCTTCTACTTGCTCTTTATCAAGACCTGAGAAAGAGAACATACCGTTTTGCTCATTGATAAAATCAAAGTCACCTGCACCTGCTGCCTTTAATTTCTCTGACAATAATGAACGCATCTGGTGGATACGATCACGCATTGCCTTTAACTCACCTTCCCATTGAGCACGTAACTTGCTGTCTGAAAGAATGGTGGTTACAACTTTCTCACCGTGAGCAGGTGGGTTTGAAATAGCGGTACGAACTGAAATCTTAACTTGAGATAAAACTTTAGCTGCAACTTCAGTATTCTCTGAAACCACTGTTAATACACCAACACGCTCATTGTATAAACCAAAGTTCTTTGAGAATGAGCTTGCAATTAACATCTCAGGATTGTACTTAGCAATAGTACGAACACCAAAAGCATCTTCCTCAATACCTGAACCGAAACCTTGGTAAGCAAAGTCGATAAATGGAATTAACTTCTTCTCAGCTAAGAACTTAGCGATGGTTTCCCACTGCTCATGGGTAGGATCAATACCAGTTGGGTTGTGGCAGCAAGCGTGCATTAACACAACATCACCTTCTTTAGCTTGAGATAATGTCTCTAACATTCTGTCAAAAGCTAAATTGTGGTTTGCTCTATCGTAGTATGGGTAACGCTCAAACTTTAAGCCAGCTGAGGTTGCGATTTGGTAGTGGTTAGCCCAAGTTGGATCAGAAATCCAAATGGTAGTTGCAACATTTTGTTGATGTAAGAAATCTGCACCAATACGTAAAGCACCGGTACCACCTGGGCAGTGGCAAGATACTGCACGACCGCCATCAACAAGCTCTGAGCCTTTACCAAAAATTAACTCACGAGCTAAACGACCATACTCAGGAAGACCTGTAATTGGTAAGTAGGATTTAGTTTCCTCGGTCTCTAATAGGATCTTCTCTGCTGCCTTTACGCAGTCTAGAATTACGGTTTTACCTTCATTGTTTTGGTAAACACCAACACCTAGGTTAACCTTATCCTTGTTAGGATCTTTCTTGTATGCATCAGTTAAACCTAGAATAGGATCTGCAGGAGCAGCTTCAATACGATCAAAAAACATGATTTCACCTATTGTTAACACAAAATTTTTGCTAAATATATCACAAATAGCTTAGGGTTTAAAATTCTTTAATTTCGCTCCAAAAAGGTGAATTACATTGATAAAGCCTTTGTATACTTGTGCTTTTTCATGTAGTTAAGCTTGTAGTATCTCTTAGCTGCAGGCACCCAAGCTTTAGTACACCATCTTGTAAGCATGATAATTCCGCGAGTACATTCATCACAGCAAAAGCCTATCCATACACCTAATAAGCCCATCTCACAGTAGATACCTAAGAAACAACCTACAGGCACAGATACGCCCCACATTGATAAAATTGCCATCATCATTGGGAATTTAGTATCACCTACAGCTCTTAGAGAGTTGATAATGATGATATTTAGAATACGACCAACTTCCATAATGACAGAGACATAAAAGATTGGTCTTGCCATTGCAAAAACTTCTGGATCATCAGTAAAAATTGAGAATACTGCATAACCTAACCACAATGGAATGTTAACAGATAATATAGCTGTGAATACAATACCGATTTTTACTGAATGTAGTAATTGTCTGTTGGCAAGTCCTAGTTTGTAAGAGCCTACATGGTGAGAAACAATGATTTCTGTTCCCATAGCAACAGAAATTGAAAATAGCATGATTAAACCACACATCTGGAAATAAATACCTTGAGTTGCAAGTGCAACAGAGCCAAAGGTACCTACTACAGAGGTCATAAATAGGAATTGAAGATTCCAAGTTAGGTTTTCACCAGCACCAGGAAGACCAATGGAGAAAATCTGACGCAAGATCTTTTTGTGTACTACAAAGAAGAAGCGTGGGATCAAATGACACTTTGTGCGCTTTAATAAAAGATAAATTAAAAAGCCTACAGCAAGGTATCTTGAAATTACTACACTGATAGCTACACCGTAAATGCCTAATTTTGGGAAACCAAAATGACCAAATAAGAAGCAGTAATTTAGAATTACCACTAAGATATTGCCAGCAATATTGATCATCATAGGATCACGAGTGCAACCAAAGGCTCTTAAAATGGAGCTTGCACACAAGTTTAAAGCTTCAGCCATAAACATAATGGCAATAATCATTAGGTAATTTTTAGAGACATCATAAATATCATCAGGGATATTCATCAGATCACAGATGATAGATGAGCCAAAGAAGCAAGTTAGTGTAATGCAGATGCCCCAAATGATATTCAGTCCAAAGCCTACATGGATGATCCTTCGAACCATCTGTTTATTACCATTACCTAATGCCTGAGCACAGCAAACACAAACACCAACATTTACAAAGTTAAATAATGTAAAGGCTAATTGGAAAGCTTGGGTGCCTACATTAAGTTCAGCCACCGCTTGCAAGGAGATCATACTTACCATCATAGTATTGATGGTCATGGTCAAAAAATGCATTGCCAAATCAATAAAAATTGGCCAGCTTAAGCTAAACAAACCAGGTGTTTGAGATGGTGTTTGAACTTGCATAAAGGTAACCTTGAAAAATATTTTTATCTAAACGTGCTCATTATAGACAATTGATAATTTTTTGATATACCAATTTGAAACAAGCAAAAAAAAATTAGCTAACTTGCTAATTTTTCTAAAAATGTTTATCGAAAGTGCTTAATGCACTTTCGATTATAGTGACAATTATAATATCTTAGCTAAGAACTCTTTGGTTCTCTCATGCTTTGGTGCTTCAAACAATTGACTTGGTGTAGTATCTTCTAAGATCTTACCTTGATCAACAAACAATACTCTATCTGCAACTTGACGAGCAAAGCCCATTTCGTGAGTAACACACATCATGGTCATGCCTTCTTGAGCTAAATCGCGCATTACATCTAAAACTTCGTTTACCATCTCAGGATCTAATGCAGAAGTTGGCTCATCAAACAACATTACTTGAGGCTCCATAGCTAAAGCACGAGCAATAGCTACACGTTGTTGTTGACCGCCTGACAATTGATCAGGATAAGCTTTAGCTTTATCTGCTAAACCTACACGGTCTAACAATTCCATAGCTTTTGCTTCAGCTTCTTTAACTGACTTTTTGCGCACATTGATAGGAGCTACAGTAATATTGTCTAAAACTGTCATGTGAGGGAAAAGATTAAAGTGCTGGAACACCATACCAACCTCAGCACGAATGTGGTTGATATTAGTCTTACGAGTAATAGTCTCATTGTTGATAGTAATGGTACCTGAAGTTGGTACTTCAAGATAGTTTACACAACGTAATAAAGTACTCTTACCTGAGCCTGAAGGACCGATTACAACAACTACTTCACTCTTTTTGATATGTAAATCAATACCTTTTAGGATTTGATTTGCACCGTATGACTTGTATAAATCCTTAATAATAATCATTCTATTAGTATCCTTTTGAATTGTATTTCTTCTCTAAGAAAGCTACAAATCTACTAATAGTAAGAGTCATTACTAAGTAGATGATAGCAACGGCTGTCCAAATCTCGAATGATTTATAGGTAGCTGCAATAATAAGCTGACCTTTTCTTGTTAACTCTTCAAAGCCGATTACAGATACTAATGAAGAATCCTTTAACATGGCGATAAATTCATTACCTAACTGAGGGATTGTTCTTCTAAAAGCCTGAGGAATAACAATCTTTCTCATGGTCTGAGACCAGGTAAGACCTAAAGAACGACCAGCTTCAAATTGACCTTTATCAATAGATTGAATACCAGCTCTGAAAATTTCAGCAACATATGCACCAGAGTTAATAGAGCAGGCAACTACTGCTGCGATGTATGGCTCAATTCTGATACCTAAAATTGCAGGGAGAGCAAAATAGATTAAGAAAATTTGAACTAGAAGTGGGGTTCCACGAATAATATCAACATAAACTTTTGCTGGATATTTTAAAAGTTTGTAGTTGGATAATTCAGCAATACCTACAAATAGACCGATTAACACACCGCAGGATACGGCTACTAAAGTGATTTTTAAGGTAACAAAAGCACCTTCAAGCAATAGCAAGGAAGTACTTGTCACAAAATCTAAATCTATTGTAGAAAAATATTCAATTATTGAATTCATGTAATTTATCTTATCTGTTAAAGTTGTATTTAAGTGCTAAAAGCACATATAAGCTCTAATCACAGAGTCTTTTGCATACTTTAAAAGTTTGTTTTAAAACACAAAAAGTTAACTAAACCATAAACCTTTGGGTATGGTTGTTAACTTGTTTTACAAAACTAAAGCCTTTGTAAAGAAAATGCAAACACGGTATTTTAGCAAAAATATCGCATTTAGCAAAAAATAATTGCGTACTAAAAGATCTTTTTACCAAGCTTTGTAGTACGCAATACTTTTTAAAGGTAGAAATTATTCTTCAGTGTTGAACCACTTCTTGTGGATCTTAGCAAAAGTGCCGTTATCACGGATCTTCTTAAGACCTGAATTTAATCTCTTTACAAGTTCAGGATTCTTCTTTGAAACTACAATGCCGTATTCCTCACCATTGTATAGTTCAGGAACTTCAACAAAAGAATCATCCTTTTTGGTAATTAAGAAATATAGGTTTACTGGTCTGTCATTGAATACAGCTTCACAGCCTTTAGTCTTTAACTCCATAAAAGCATCAGGAACAGTGTTGTACTCACCTACATTTTTAGAAAAGTGTTTAGCCACATTAGCACCAGTAGTACCAATCTGGGCACATAGACGCTTGTCTTTTAAAGACTCTAAGGTTAGGTATTTCAAACCATCTTCACGACGAATAACAGCATTGATACCAGCTTTGTAGTAAGGATCAGAGAAAGCTACTTGTTTTGCTCTCTCCTCTGTAATGGTAATAGCAGCGATAGCGCCATCTAATTGCTTAGTTAATACACCAGGAATCAAAGCATCAAAAGGTTGATTTACGATTTGAACTTCAAAACCTTCAACCTCACCAATTGCTCTAATAATATCAGCGTCATAACCAATTACTTCAGATTTATTATCAGTAAATTCAAAAGGTGCAAAGGTTGCTTCAGTACCGAATTTTAAGGTTTCAGCCTGAGCTTGAGAATACATTGAGCAAGCTACTAATAATGCTGTCAACAATGATTTCTTCATAAATAACCCCCAAAGTATTTTTTTCTAATCAGTAATTGTCGCTATTTTAACAAATCTAATCCTTTGTTTTTAGTAGTTTTTAAGATGATCTTTAAAAATTAGGTCTAGGTAAGATTTCTTAATCATAAAAACACTAAATTAGTGCTTAAATTCACTATAAAGCTACATAGAATTTTTTATCTTTTAAACTAAAAAGCTTGGTAAAAATTTGTTAGAATTTTTACCAACGTTTTAAATAAACCTCACTTTAAACAAAGGAGTTGAAGTGGATACCATTAAGAATGTTGTTTTTGATTTTGGTGGTGTTTTATTAGATTGGAATCCAAGATACTTTTACAAGAGTATCTTCAATGACGATCAAAAAATGGAGTACTTTTTACAAAACATCGCAACCTCAACCTGGAATGCTCAAATGGATAAAGGTCGCAGCTTTGAAGAATGCATGAAAGAGCTAGCTGAACAATATCCTGAGTACAAAGATCCAATTATGCTTTATCGCAAAGGCTGGGAAACCATGCTAAAAGGACCTATTGAGTCAGGTATGAGAGTTTTAGATGCAGTAATGAATGCTCAAAAATTTAAGGTTTATGGACTTACAAATTGGTCTGCTGAAACCTTCCCTGGCACCTTTAACAAATACAAGTTCCTCCAAAAATTTGAAGGCATTGTAGTTTCAGGTGAAGAGCAAATGATCAAACCTGAAAAAGGCATCTATTTAACTTTAATTGAAAGATACAATTTAGTTCCTGAAGAAACATTCTTTATGGACGACAATATTCAAAACGTTGAAACCGCTTTAAGCAGAGGTATCAATGCAGTTCAATTCACAGGAACTGACAAGAACCTTGAGCAAATTGCTAAAATTTTGAATATCAAAATTTAAGTTAGCCTTTTAAATTGCCGATAAATAGTTGAGTCACTTTGAGGAGAATTTTGATGAGTTCAGTAAATTCTAACTTCGGTATGGAGTCTTTAGGTCTTGTTATGACCAAGAGAGCTAATGAATCTCAAGGTCGCATGGCTTTATCTGTACTTGAAGGTGCTGCTCAAACAGCTCAATCAGTAAAAGCAAATGCACCTGCACCAAAAGCTCCTACAGCTATTGATGCAAACAAAGGTACCATTATCGATACCACTGCATAGTTATCTGCTTTTATAAAGAAAGCCAAGACCTTAGGTCTTGGCTTTTTTGTTGATTTTCTTTTCATCCTAATAAAGGGAGCCAAAAGGCTCCCTTAATTGGCAAATAGACAGTTAGACTGCTGTCATCAGCTTCTCTTGTACACTTGTGTACGAGGGAATGCAATACCATTTTCATCAAACAAATAGCATGCTGAAGATGGAATTCCTACAGTAAATTCATCACCAGAATTGATATCTAGCTCTGAATCTGATTTAACAGTGAAGTCACTGCCAACCTCTGATGCACCTGATTCCATGTATACAAAGAATTCAGCACCTAGGTTTTCAGTAACTACAACCTTACCAGTTACATGACCACCGTCTGCTACAGGTGAATCTGCCTTTACGATGTGCTCAGGTCTTACACCTAATATAACCTTATCACCAACTGAGCCACGGCTTGCATTGATGCATGCCTTAATGCGCTCACCAGTGATTAACTTAACTTCGCAGTAATCGTCTTCAACCTTAGTTAACTCACCCTTTAAGAAGTTCATCTTAGGTGAGCCAATGAAGCCTGCTACGAATAAGTTTACAGGGTGGTTATATAACTCAAGTGGAGCACCAAACTGCTCTAAGTTAGATTCTGCATTGGTCTTTAAAGGACTTAATACGCAGATCTTGTCAGCTAAGGTCATAGCTTCAACTTGATCGTGGGTAACGTAAATAATGGTTGCATTTAATTCTTGATGTAACTTAGCAATCTCAAGACGCATCTTTACACGTAAAGCAGCATCAAGGTTTGATAAAGGCTCATCGAATAAGAATACAGATGGGTGTTGAACAATACAACGACCGATAGCAACACGCTGTCTTTGACCACCAGATAGAGCCTTTGGCTTACGCTCTAAGAAAGCCTCTAGACCTAAGATATCTGCTGCCTTAACTACGCGCTCTAAGATAACCTTCTTATCAACGTGTTGTAACTTCAAACCAAAAGCCATGTTATCGAACACAGTCATGTGTGGATACAAAGCGTAGGACTGGAACACCATACCAATGTTTCTCTTTGATGGAGGTACATCGTTCACACGAGTACCGTTGATCATTAGATCACCATCGGTGATGTCCTCTAAACCTGCGATCATACGTAGTAGAGTTGACTTACCGCAACCTGATGGACCTACGAAAACGATGAAGTCACCGTCTTTAATGTCCAAGTTAATGTTACGTAAGGTATCCTTAAGAATAGCTGGATTGTAGTTCTTTCTAACTTTTGATAATAAAACGTCTGCCATTTTTTTTACACTCTTAAAAAATTCTTTAACAAAACTATATTTAAACTTATATAGTCAAACTAACCCTTAACACCACCAGCGGTTAAGCCGCCTACTAACCAACGTTGTGCTAATAAGAACACAATGGTAATAGGTAAACCTGATAGTACAGCTGCAGCTGCGAAATCGCCCCATAGATAGTTCTGTGGGTATAGGTACTGTTGTGAACCTACAGCTAGGGTTAACTCATTCATATCTAGTAGTAAAACTGATGCTACAGGAACTTCAGTAATAGTACCAATGAAGGCAAGAATAAATACCACAGCAAGAATAGGTACTGATAGAGGTAATAGAATCAATCTAAATGCTTGCCATGGAGTTGCACCATCAATTGCAGCAGCTTCTTCTAGTGAAGAGTCGATAGTTTCAAAATAACCTTTGATAGTCCAAATGTGTAGTGCAATACCGCCCATGTAAGATAGGATCAAACCACCATGGGTATTTAAACCAAGCCATGGGATGTACTCACCAATCTTATCGAATAAAGCGTAGATAGCAACTAAGGCTAGTACAGCTGGGAACATCTGGAAAATCAACATACCGTTTAGAATTACTGTTTTACCAGCAAACTTCATACGAGCAAATGCGTAAGCAGAAGTTGTTGATAGACAGATAATTAAGAAAGCAGTAATAAAGGCCACCTTAACTGAGTTCCATAACCATAGTAAAACTGGGAATGGAGGTGGAATGATGTTCTCTTTGTAAACACCATAGGATGTGCCTTCAGCATCGTTCTTATCAATAAAGTAACGTAATTGCTCAGCACCTTCACCTACAGTTAATGCAACTTTATTAGCAGTTGCAACACACATGTCGTGTACAGCTTTAGCATCGTTTAATAAAGAGTCTTCATCAACAGATCTTTGTGGATTACCGATGATGCTAATAGGAGCATCCTCAGTTGCTTTTTCTAAATCGTTAGTAGAAAAAGGCTCTGTTACAAAGTTTCTAAATGATGCATCCTCATCGGTGTGAACATACAACTTAGTATTACCATCCATGGTAGGAACGATATCTACGGTTGCACCAGACACACGAATTAACTTACGTACATCAAAACCTAGAGCTAAACGCCAGTGATCTAGGGTTGAGGTAGAAGCACGAGGAATAATATCACCTACAGAGAAGTTACCTTGTCTAAATGAAATTGCAACAATCATTAGCAAAGGGAACATAATTAGACATAGGAATGCTAACAAAAATACGTGAGCTAAACCTTTTCTAAAAATTAAATTCTTTGGTTGTACAATAGCCATTTTTATCTCCCCTAACCTTGCATCTGGCTGTTCTTAGTTAAACGTAACTGTACTAAGCTTAATAAACCAACCATTACGAAGATCATAGCTGCAACAGCTGCTGCTAAACCATAGTCATTACCCTTACCGCCTTCGAATGCGATACGATAGGTAAAGCTTACTAATAAATCTGTGTAACCTGCTGGAGCTTGAGTAGCCTCGATAATATCAGGACCACCACCAGTTAATAACTGAATTAGCACGAAGTTATTGAAGTTAAATGCGAAGGAAGCAATTAACAATGGAGCTAAAGGCTTAATTAACAATGGTAAGGTGATATGGCGTAAGTTGATCCATGGAGTTGCACCTTCAATTGCGGTTGCCTCGTATAAGTCATCAGGAATAGACTTTAGAAGACCCATACATAAGATCATCATATATGGATAACCTAACCAAGCGTTAACCATTAAGATCATTGCACGTGCTGGCCATGGGCTGGTGAACCATTCAATAGAAGACCACTCTAAACCAAAGGCGCCATAAATAGGTCCCATAATTGTATTTAGGAACATATTTAATTCACCGAAGTTTTGGTTGAACAAACCTTTGAACACCAAGATAGAAATAAAGGATGGTACAGCGTATGGAAGAATTAAGAATACACGGTATACACCTCTAAAGCGTAAGAACTCCCATTGAACTAAGCAAGCTAGAACTAAGCCGATTGCTAAAGTACCAAACACGGTAATTGCAGAGAAACATACGGTCCATACGAAGATCTGCAAGAATGGCATACGAATACTTTCGTTAGATAAGAACTTAATGTAGTTCTTAAAGCCAATGTTTACCTTGAAGCCTGGAGCATATTCTTCACCATGTAACACACCTTTGTTATCAGCATACTGATAGAAACCGGTTTCCATGTTAGGTAAGAATAATTGCTTAGTCTCGTTATCCCATAAAGCATATTTTGAGTCAACTTCATAACCATCAACCACCTCACCTTGCTGTAAGCGCTTATATTTTTCGCTTTGAGCTGAGAATTGACGTAGACCACTCATAGATAATTTAATGCTTGAATCAGGTAAGTGAAGTACATATGACTTAAGGACATTCTTTAAAGACATAAGTTGCTTCATAGGAACAAGCTTGCCTTTTACATCTGAAGGATTAGTTGCAACTAAATTTGCATCAATTAACTTACCTTCTTGAGCTTTTGCTAAAAGCTTAGGATCATTTAAGTTTACAGCTTGTTCTAACTTAAAGGCTTTATCACCTTGAGTTAATAGTAGCTCATGCTCACCATTATCAGTGGTGAATACCTTATAAGCATAATCGCCACCTTCTGACTTATAAGTCTTTTGAAGGTGATAATTCATGGCAGCTTCCACGGTCATTACGTGAGCGCCTGAATAGTTAGTAAATGAAATCCACAAGGTATAAACCAGTGGGAAAATGATAAATGCAGTCATACCTGCAACGCTTGGGAAAGCGTAGCGCTGTGCATACATTTTTTTATTCATAAAAACATATACACCTACACCGACTAGTACAAGATCTAATATTGGGTAAGCAATATCACCATTCATGTACATCATTACATCGGCATAAAGATTGACTAGCACAATTAAAGCAACTATAGCCCACTTAAGTAAAACTTTTGGACTAAGTTTTGCATTTTGTACAGAAGACAGTTCCATCTTACATCCCTAATTTGCCAAAATTAAATAAACGAAACTGCCGGAACAAGTCCGGCAGCTTTTTTGATTAAGAAAACTAATCAGCTAAGATACGCTTTGCAGCAGTATTTGCAGCTTCTTCAACGCTTTGACGTTGTGAAGTTACATTCTTTAGTGCAGTCTCAAATGATGACCAGAACTTGCTCATCTCTGGAACTGAAGGCATTGGCTCACCATTTAGAGCATTTTCCTTAGTTGCAGCGATACGAGGATCTTTGTCTAGCTTCTGCTGGAACTCATTTAGAGCAGCTACACCAACAGCCTTATCGTTGTTAACAGCATCTAAGCCTTCTGCTGTTAATAAGTAGTTCTCTAAGAACTCAACTGCTAATTCCTTGTTAGGAGAAGCTGCGTTTAGAGCCAAAGCTGTTACACCAACGAAAGCCTTAGCTGGTTGACCACCTAACTTAGGTAACTTGTAAACACTGAAGTCAACCTTAGCTTGGTCGTAGTTTGGCCAGCCCCATGGACCATTGATGATACATGCTGCTTTACCCTTGGTGAATTGAGCTTCCATAACACCGTAGTCAGCACCCTTCTCCATGTAACCCTTAGTGATTAAGTCAGAGATGAATTGCATACCAGCCTTAGCACCTGCGTTGTTAACACCGGTATCCTTAACATCATAACCGCCTTCAATCTTCTTGAATGCGTAACCACCTTGAGCTGCTACTAGAGGGTAGCTGAAGTATGGAGTTGCATAAGCCCAAATAATTGGCTTAACACCTTGTGACTTTAACTCATCGCCAAGCTTAATTAAATCTTCAAAGTTTTCAGGTTGTGACTTAACAAACTTGTTGTTACAAATTAAGCTTACAGCCTCAACTGCTACTGGGTAACCGTAAATCTTACCGTCGATAGTAACAGCATCCCAACCAACTTTAGCAAACTTAGCTTGTTCTTCAGCTGATGGAGTGATAGGAGAGATTAGACCTGCTTTAGCCCACTCACCGAAACGGTCGTGTGCCCACATCATGATATCAGGACCATTCTGTGTTGCAGCAGTTTGTTGGAATTTAACTTCAACTTGATCTGGGTGAGCAACTGTAACCTTAATACCGGTATCAGCCTCAAACTTCTTGCCTACTTTCTCAATGCCATTGTAGCCCTTATCACCGTTAACCCAAATGGTTAATTGGTCTTTTTCAATAGCTGCATTAGCAGTAGCAGTAACGCCTAAAGTAACAGCACAGATCACTGATGCTAAAATAGTTTTTTTCATCATATATTCCTTCATATTCTCTTATGTATGTTTATATAAAGTTGTAAGCTTTATATGTTGTGGTATCCCGACCACATTGTAGTATCCCGACTACAATAACCTTCGTCATTGTAGTATCCCGACTACAACAACCATTTGTTAGGTTAAGTATGATTTTAATAAGTAAATGGATAAAATAGCAATACAATTTTATTCATAAAGTGTACAAAATTATCATTTATCTAGATTATTGTGATTACCTTCAAATAAATCTGACTTCCCTACCCTATTTTTACTGCAAAATTCTCACTTCAAGGTAAAGAACCTAGCCTTTACCTAAAACGTTTACAAAAAAATTTAAGTTTTAATCAAAAATGAATTAAATCATAGATTGGAGATTTCAGTTCTCTATAGTGAAACTATTTTAGTTGCGAAAATATAGGTAAAATTAAGCAAAACTTGATGTGTTTTTGTGAAGCAATTATCATTTTTAAACTACACAATTTTGCTTCGATAACTTAAAGGGGTTACCCCATACTTCTTTTTAAATACCCTAAAAAAGTAAGATTCATTTTCAAAGCCATGGGAGCTTGCAATTTCTGAGATACTCTTTTTACCTACTAAAATATCATCACAAGCTTTTTTTAGACGATATTCATTAACATATTGAGTAAAACTCATTTTGGTAGCTTGCTTAAAGAATCTACAAAAATAGGTTTGAGATACCCCCATCTTACTTGCTGCATCTGCAATACTCAAAGGTCCAGAGTGGTGATCATGGATCCAGATGATTAGCTCTTTTAATTTCTGTTGACGCTCATACTCAAATTGAGAGACTTGTAGATTTCTATCGATGGAATTCGCTTTATTTAAAAAGCATAACAGCAACAAGAGATTAGCTTTAATAAATAAGTGGCTCTCATCTTTCTTTTCAAGATAAGCTTCCACAATCAAATTGTAGGTAGTTTTCACCTTTTCAAAGAGTTTTTGATTTTTACAAGTTAAGATAAAAGGCTCATTTGAGGGATTTAATAAAAAGTCATAAAGCTCATTTTGCTCATCATCAAAATAAGCTAAGCGGATCATCTCAGGATCAAAAAGCATCATTGAAATTTCGGTGGTTGGCTGATACTTCTTGATAGAATGGATATGTTTTGAGGGCGTTACAATCAAGGCTGGTGCTGTAACCTCTACTGGAGTTGAGTGAATATTGATGTCTAATTTACCCTTAATTACATAAATAATTTCCACATCATTATGCCAGTGAGGATTATAATGCCCCTGCAAAGTTGGCATTTGCTCTTTTGCATAGTACAAAAATGGAAATTTTGGATTACTATGTACAATAGTTTCAATAGCAACGTGGGGACTATAAGTTCTCATGCTTTAAAATTCCTAAAAGATGATTGCTAACAATATAGATTAAACTAATTAAGGTAACTATGATCACTCCAGCTCAAAAGTTTTTAAAAGATCACCAAGCTAAATTTAAAGAGTACGAATATGAGTGCTCAACAGATCATGATTTTGGTAAGTTTGCAGCTAAAGCTTTAGGTGTTGAAGAAGAGCGTGTTTTTAAAACCATTCTCCTAGTTCACGATAAAACCTTTATTACCGCTGTAACTCCTGTAAATGGCATGATTTCACTTAAGAATGCTGCAAGACTTGCGAACGTAAAATCTTTAGAGGTAGCAAAACCTGCCGATGCTACTCGTATTACAGGTTATGTCATAGGCGGAGTTTCCCCTTTTGGTCAAAAAAGACAAACCAAGATTTTACTCTGTCAAAGTGCTATGCAATTTGAGGAGATTCTAGTATCAGGTGGCAGAAGAGGCTTATCTGTTGGCATCAATCCAAAAGATCTTGTAGAGCTTACTAATGCTACGGTAGGTGATTTTATCGATCCAAGCTCACTCAACAAGTAATAGTAAGGCAAACCTAGGTTTGCCTTAAATTTACACAAGTTTGTTAAACGTTAAATCTTGATACCACACCTAAGAGTTTACCAATTTCGATATTGGTCTTATTGATATCCTTGTTAACAGATTTTAATTCTCTAATTAGGTGTACAGATTCACTAGTGATACCTTGCATATTAGAGGAGATTTCTGTGGTGGTATTGATCTGCTGTCCTGCAGCCTCTGAGATCTGAGTTATTTGGTTACTTACAGTACCTACCTTTTGAATAACACCATCTAAAACTCTAGTTAAGCTACCAGTTCCTTCTGACAATTTATTCATAACCTTAACTGATTGCTGAATTGTGCCATTTGCAAACTCGGCGTCTTCCTGTACTTTAGATACCATTAAGGTGATTTCTTGAGTAGATTTTGAAGTTCTAGAAGCTAAAGCACGAACCTCATCGGCAACCACGGCAAAGCCACGACCGTACTCACCAGCTCTTGCAGCCTCAATAGCAGCATTTAAAGCAAGTAAATTAGTTTGAGAGGCAATAGCGTCAATAGTATTTACAATCGAGCTAATGTCTTGCACTCTATTTGCAAGCTCTTGAACCATGTTAGCATCTTGTCTTGATTTTTCAGCTTGGTGATTTAAGTGATCAATAGTTTCATTTACTTTCTCAATAGTCAATTGAGTATCTTTTACAGACTCTTCAGAGCTCTTACTTGCTTGAATACAACTGTGAGAAATACCTCTTGTGGTATCAACCATAGCTACTGATGCATCCGATACAGTTTGACTGTGACTTTGATTTGCTTCAGCTGTTTGACCAATCTTTTCAGAGGAGTTTTGTAAAGTACTCATCAAATCGCCAACATTGTTACTTACATCAGCAATCAATCTTACATTCTCACACCATGAATCTCTCATCTTTTCCATAGCCATAAGCAGTGGTAAGAACTCATCACGACGCTTCATGTTAATAGATTCACGAAGCTCGCCATGAGCTAATTTATTTGCAATATTAATGGCATATTTAATAGAGCTTACAATAAGCTTAGGCATCTGTGTCACAATGTAAACAGAAGCTATGATTTCAAAAATAATAATCACTACAGCAGATACTAATGGGGTGACACTGGTAATTACATCAATAGAGCCATCTGTTTCTTTTACTTGCTCACTATTTACAATACCGATGTTCTTTTGAATAACTAATAGAGGATCTACCATGTCGTTAAAGTAGATCTCTTTAACCTTATTCATATCATTATCTTTAAAGGCTTGATGTAAGGTTGCAAAATGCTTTGCATAATCAGTAACAGCTTGTTTTGTGGCACTTACTTCCTGAGGGAATCTAGCAGCCTGAAGTCTGTTTGCGGCATAACTTAAATTTTCAAGTTGAAGGGAGGCTTTACTTAAATTTGAAATAGGAAATTCGTTCTTACAAACTTTACCTATAAGCTCATGAACCTCATTAGCATAAGAGCTTACTTTATGAGCTCGAATATAACGCTCATTTAAAGTAGTATGTACACTTGTTGCAACTTGGTTATTAACGATAATGGTATATAAGGAAATATAACCAAGGCCGATTGAGGCTATGATAAGCAAAATATAGGAAGCTATCAATTTTGCTTTAATCGAAAATTGATCAAAAATACTCATTTTACATCCCAAAACATATTATTAACAAAGTAACTTTAGTTACCTTGTTAAAATCTTCATAAAGATTTCTATTCTTATTATTTATTAACGACAATATAGCTTGAAAGTGAAAAAAATCTATGTGCCAATTTCACACTTTTTTAAAAAATAGTGTTTTTAAAAGACTTTTGTATAGTTTATTTATGCTACATGCTAAGAATTTTGTGATCAAACTCACCTTCAATTTTACTGAAGGTAAGTCAATTTAGAAGGTATGATTTAGATGAGACTGTTTTCTTTTAAGTATTGCTCAATACCTTGCATGGTTTCATCAGAAATAACATGCTCAATTCGGCATGCATCTGCTTGAGCAATATCATTTGATACTTTTGCAATGTGACGGAAGAATACAGTTAGCATTTGATGCTTTTTAAAAATAGAGTCGGCAACTTCCCTTCCCTTTTGAGTAAGCTCGATATCACCTGCGATACCAATTTTGATCAAGTCTTTGTCTTTAAGCAAAGACAAACCACGAGAAACACTTGGCTTACTTACTTTTAGCTCATTAGCTACGTCTACCGCTCTTACAAGACCGTTGTCACGACGAGATTTAATAAGTAGAATGGTCTCTAAATAATTCTCACCTGACTCTGCTATTTCTCCTACCTTTTTTTGAGAAAGTTCAGGTACAGCATCTTGCTTTGAAGGTGGAATTATTTTCTCTGTCATACTCATCCCTTTATATGATAGTAATATTTATCTTGTCGCCAACTAAGGTTAACACCACATTTTTATCCTTAGTGATTACACCTTTATCGATTAAACCTTGCTTAACAAGAGGCTCTAATTTATCGATTTGGTAAGAATTAGGATATTTCTTACCATTTTTATCAGTGATAGTTCCAAGCTTAGGAGTTACATTCTGCATGCCTAAATTTCTAGCTTTAGAAATAACACCAATTTGCTCTAAACGGTTAATTAAACGATAAACAGTGGCAATGCCAAGATCTGGTACGAATTCTTTAGCTTCATACCATAATTCTTTGGGTGAAGTACAACTACTTGAAGTTAAAATCTCAATGATATGCCTTCTTTGAGTTGTCATTCTCAAACCACTAGCTTCAAGCTTTCTTAAAGTATCATCTGTAAGCTTGGTTGCAACCTGGTACTTCTCATTGTCATCCATGGTTTTATAACCTTTTGTTACTGTGTCTATCTTAATAGGTGGGGACTTAACATTAAAATTTCAACCACCTACTATCCGTTTTCTGTAATTATCCTATCATTTATATAGGAAAAGTTGGGATTAAATAGCGCTTTTGACAATTATTATCGAGTTAAATCTACCTTTTAAATTCAAAACCGTTAATTTGCAAGGCTTAAAAGAAAACCTATGCAAAAGATTATCAATAACACGCCACCAAATATTTTAAGCACATTAAGATTTCTTTTGGAGCTTTGATCTTCTTTAAAACGCTTTATGATGGCTTCATGATTTAAACAATGCTTTAAATCATACAAGCTTAAAGTATGTTCATCATTGGTATCACTAGAAACTTTCTTGCCTATCAAACCAAAATGAGCTTTGGATTTAAACATTTGATAGGAAAAGCCAATGGAGTTTTTAGTATAAGGTTCACTTTTAAAACCTAAAACTACATTAGCTCCAAATTGAGAAGCTAACTTACAAAACTTACGTTTAGCCTCAATTTGGGTATGAGTATCTAACTCTATTTCTTGAGGGGAGCAATCGATAAGCTCAAAGTCCTCTGGAGTATCTTGAGACAAACCAATTTCACTTGGGCATTTATAAAAGATGTGATCTTCAAGAATAATTTGGTTTGAGCAGGCCTTAAGCTTGCAAGCTCTTCCCTCGTTATCAAGCTCAAGCTCTACTCGCAAATCAATTTGTAATTGATTGAGATCTTGATCTGAAGCTAAAGAGCTTTTATCAAAGGCTACCATTCTGCCATCGTCTGCTTGAATGGAGCCTTTTAGATTGTCTTTATCAAAAAAAGTTATGGTACCTTGCATAATTACTCTAGTACGATTTTGCCACTCTTTAAATCAGCACTAAACTTAAGCATTCTATCTAGTGGAACAGTTGCAGCTTTAGCAATAGTCTCATCTACATGTACGCTGTGCTCATCTACATTATTTAAAGCCTCAATTAAAGCTTTTAGAGTGTTAAGCTCCATCCAAGGACAATTTGCACAACTGATGCAGTGTCCTTTAGTACTTGCTACAGGAGCTTCAATAAACTTCTTATCAGGACAAGCTAAAGACAACTTGTAGAAGATGTTACGCTCAGTTGCAATAATAAATTCATTTGCAGGATCTTTTTTAGCAAAAGCTAAGATTTGTGAGGTTGAACCTACGTAATCTGCCATATCAACTACAGCTTTAGGAGCTTCAGGGTGGACTAAAACTTTTGCATGAGGATGCTCTTTTTTAACAAAAGACAAAGCATTTGCCTCAAATGCATCATGCACAATACAACGACCAGGCCAACAGTAAATATCGCAATTTGAATTATTTGCAATATAAGAGCCTAAGTGTCTGTCTGGTACCCATAAAATTGGTTTACCTTGGGTGGTTAAATATTTACCTAGCTCTACAGCTAAAGATGAGGTCACAATCCAATCTGCTTGAGCTTTAACCTCTGCACTAGTATTAGCATAAGCTACCACTGTAGCATCAGGGTGATCTTGTTTTGCCTTTTTTAAATCGTCAATATTGCAGCATAAATCTAAAGAGCATTCAGCCTTTAGATTAGGCATAATCACAGTTTTATTTGGAGATAAAATCTTTGCAGTCTCTCCCATAAAACGCACACCAGCTACAACTATTAAGTCTTTATCACTGTCACGACCAATTCTTGCCATCTCAAGAGAATCGCCAATTGAGCCACCTGTTTCCTCACAGAGTCTTTGCATGGTTGGACTTGTGTAGTAATGGGCAATCAATAAAGCATTCTTTTGCTTGATAAGCTCTTTTGCTTGTTCAAACAAAGCATCATCTTGAGCTTTTTGTTCTAAAGTTAATCTGTTAGGTAAATTAAAGTCACTTGGAATAGTGACATTTTCAATCATATGTAAAGGCATAAATTATTTTCCTTTAAAGACTATTGGCTCTGCTCCAGCGTTTATCATAGCTTGATTTAAGTCCTTTCTTAAAGAGCCATAAGCTCTTAATCTGTTGGTAACTGCTCTTAAATCAAGACTAATTATCTCATCACTGTCTGCATACTGGTTGATAGTTTGAGCTGTTAGATTTGGCTCTTTTGGAACTACTAAAGATCCCACCAAACAAGATGGCATTAAGCAATATAAATGATCTTCTTTTTTCATGACCAAAACTTTATGTTTTAAAAGCTTATTACTCTCATGCTGAAAATAAAACTCCTCATTAAGAGAAAGGTTTAAGCTATCAAAAGCATTAAGTTCACGTGTTTCTAGAGGCTCTCCACCTTTGCCACAAGTTATAATTTTGTCTTTAACTATAAAACTTTGTTTTGAAGCTTCATAGTCAAAAGCTAAAGCTATAAGCTCTGCTACATGAGCAAGATCAGCTTGCCCATCTACAGCAATCAAACGCCAACAATTGGTATTTTCAATCGAAATTTTTAATAAATATTGCATATTATTGAGTTACAGATGAAATAAAGACATCTGAATCTACCTTTGTTTGAGGCTCTAAACTAGATTGTTTAGGTTTAAACTCTTCTTCTTTCTCATCAATAATAGAGCTAAAATCAATTGCATTTAGCAAGATTGCTGACAAGAAATTACCGTTAGCAGCTCTTTGTAGGTAGTACTTAAACTCAGAGTACTGTGTAGGTTGTGTGCCACTACGGACTGACAAGGTATACATAAATACATCGTGTGCTAAAGAATTGTCTTCCTTTGGATCTAAACCACAGATTAAATGAGCATTAGCCTCAAATCTTTGTTTAAGAAAATCTGAATCATAGCTTATACCTAACTCAGTGGTGCCATAGCAACCTGTAAGTAGCAATGAATTTAAATCCTGATAGCACTGATAACTTGGCTTTACAGTAAGTTTCTTTGGAAGTTTTAGATTGTGTTCAATAAAATCATCCCAAAGATCTGAGGCCATTATATTATGTAAAATATCGTGTTCTAACTTAGTTCTACCTTTGATTAAATCATTAACGATATCTAATACCATACTACTTACTCTATCATTATCGCCAATGATACTATCCTCATCGTCATTGATGATAAAGCCATAGTCACCAGATAAACTCTCTTTAAAAGTAGTAAATAAAGAGAAGTTTCTAAGATCTTTTTTAAAGGCGTTTTTATAATCATGGCTAAATACTGGAGCTGCGGTAGTATAACCTAAACTGATGCCGCGCTCTTGATAATCTAAAGCCTTTTTCTCATTACAAGGCATAATGATACCTAAGTTATAAATATGGCTTAATGCCATACAAGCATAGGCATCCTCATAGGCTAGATCTTCTAACTGCTCAAAGTGTCTTAAGAATGGTAATGGTTTATAAGTCTCATCATTTTGGCAGGCAGCTAAGTTTAATCTAGCATCAGGAATGAGGTATTCGCTAGCATAACGTAAATAAGTGAAAGCAAGCTCTGGATCTGTATCTAAGTATTCTTTATACAAGACGATGTAGGCAAATACAACGCCGTGCTCTATAGCTCTATTTGCATACTCGATACTTGCTTTACTATCACCTGCTACAGAGCAAGATAAGGCTAGATTAAATAAGGAGAAATAGTCGCCTTGCTCGACAGCCTTCTCCCAATAAGGTAGCGCTTTTTTATCTTCACGTTCAGAAAGCGCAAGATTACCAAGGATAAAGGAGGCTTTAGCTATACCTACTTTTGACATCTTCTCAAGAAGCTTAGGTTTAATCATCTCTATGGAGTTATTAGCAAAAATATAGGCGTATAAGTAGGCCTTATAGCAGTATTCCACGCCCTTTTTAATACCCTTTTGGATAATGGCAAGTATGACTTGTGTGGACGATGGATAATCGTCATAATCAATACCAATGCATAGCGTTAATAATCTTAGTAATAGATATTTGCTTGTAATATCATCAATTTGTAAGTAG
Organism: uncultured Succinivibrio sp.; assembly: GCA_902785325.1. GTDB lineage: Bacteria > Pseudomonadota > Gammaproteobacteria > Enterobacterales > Succinivibrionaceae > Succinivibrio. The sequence continues at coordinate 23,735 of CACZXZ010000028.1, forward strand.
CAAGCTATGGCTGCAAATAATTTTTCCTTTTGAGATAAGAGTTTAGGATCATAAGAATAGTCTTCGATAATTCCTAATAAAACAATATTAAAATCATCAAAGATCTTTTGCGCAGGATTAAATGCGTACTCTAAACGGTCTGCTTCGTTATGATACTCAATATAGAAATTGATTAGATTAAAGGTACTTTCTTCAAGAAGTTTTGGATTCTCACTATCGTTAGGAATAAAACCAAAAAGAAGAGCTTTTGAGTTTCTATAGGTTCTGTGTACACTTGAAACGAAGTTATTGAATAATAAACCATGCATAAAGGCTGCATTGTCATTAGCAACCCCGCAATCCTCAAAATTTACATCCATAAAATGGAGCATGTAGGCAAGGGCGCATTTAATATCACCTACTGCTGCACCATAGGCAAACCAGTCGCGAGCATTGAATTTGTCAATTGGCAAATCAGTACCGTTATAGAAAGCTTGACCAATTTTAAAAGCTACATCTCCAGGATATCCGTAGATTACACTAGAGGATACCATTTCTTCTCTTTGGGCCACTTTGTTATAAACAGTTAAGTTCTTATGTAAACCACCGACGATTAAATCGGAGAATTCATCTAATAAATCTTCCCCAAATTGAGTGGAATTTGCATTAAAAGTTCTATCAATAAAATGCTCTATACTAGAAACCACATCACCTACTTTACAATTTATTTTGTAGGTATAGTCAGCATCGTATCCACGCTTATGTTTATATTCTTCATCTGTTACTACAAGATAAGTTCTTGCAAACAAAGCTGAAAAACAGCAAGAGACGTAACAAGGTCTCTTTATGCTAGAGAAAAAACCACACAAATCCTCAAAACGATTTGGTTCAAATGGAACATCCTGACTTATTTCATCAGCATTTGAATCATCGTACTCTTGAGGTAGGACTATATTGTGTACAGCTTTATATAGCTTTAAAAAATCAAATTTTTTAATGTAATAGTTGTAAGCATCACTAAAATTCTTACATTCTTTTGGTAAATAAGGTTTTAAATTTTCAAAGGATATATTTCCTACAACATCTTCAATCTTACATTTAGCTTTATCATCATGGTTTAGATAATTTTGAAGAAAAGCTGTATATAAAAACTCACTAGTTTCTTTTGAAAAATTAGTATATTTTTTTGAAGCTAAAGCTTTATATTCTTTATCTAGTAAGCCTAAATCTAGCTTAGAACTTTTAACTTCAGATACTTTTAAGAGATCTTTTTCAATATCAAATAGTGCCATTCCTTCATATTTAGATTTAGAGTTGAGTTTTGTTTTATTTTGAGTAGTTTTTTTCATGCTCTGAGCTCCCAAGAATAGCAATTATTTTATCAAAATCACTAGCTAAAATGTAGATTTTGCCGATAAATCAAAATATTAGAAAAAGGCAAAAAATAGACATAAATTTACTATCTCCTGTAGCGATAGAAATCTACACTATAATCATAAAGCAAAATTTTTTAAGATATTACTTCACAGCTCATAGAATGGAAAATTTGTATCGGTATTAACGATACAAATTAACAAACCATTCAAAAGAAAAATATTATTTTAAGAAAGAATCTTTAAAGCTATTTCTCATCAATAATCGAACTAAAATCGATTGAATTTAGCAAGATGGCTGACAAGAAATTACCATTAGCAGCTCTTTGTAGGTAGTACTTAAACTTTGCATACTGAACTTTTTGAGTTCCACTACGAGCTGACAAGGTATACATAAACACATCGTGGGCTAAAGAGGTGTCTTCTTTAGGATCTAGGTTACTGATTAAATTTGCCTTAGCTTCTAAATTTTTCTTAAAAATGACTTCATCTTGATTTGATGAATATTACGAACTATTGGAGCACTGTCTAGGATCATTGGAGCAAGTAAAGTCCAAAGGTTGGAGCAGGACTGAGCCTGCCCCAATTTTTTAAATTTCCTCCCTACTTATTTGCTATTTTGTCAAAGGCACCTTTCAGATCTTTAATTGAAGTCTCTTGAGCCTTAACCCGTTCTTGTAACATACCAATCTCGAAATTCTTC
>CACZXZ010000029.1 GCA_902785325.1 uncultured Succinivibrio sp.
ATATTTATTTATCTTTGTAAAGGGCATTTTGTGGCTTACATCCCCACAGCAAGCTGTGGGGTTTTCGCCACTGTTTTATAACGCCATATTTGTAAGCGTAATATGCAACCGCAGCACCTGTTGGTAATAAAAAAGCAAAGACTGTTTTAAACACATATTTAAAGCTGAACATTAAAAATACGATGCTTAAAAAGGCAATTACCACCAAAGGTGGAGTTAATAGAAAAAGAAAACTTGAGGCTTTAGACTCAAGGGCAAGATCATAAAAGTGGGTTACAAGCTTGGCATTTAAAATCGTTGAAAAGTAAACAACTACTAAAAAATAGGCTAAATACCAAGGGATAGATTTTTTAAAAGGTGAAAATAGTGTTTTTAGTGTGTTTTTAAACTTAACTTGTTGAAACATAAAACAATCCCAAAATCATTGTCATAACTACGCCTTAGAGCAAGAAATGTTAAATAAGTTTCATTTATTTTGTTAAGCTTTTGTTAACTCCTTGTTTTATAAGAACTAGCAAATATTTTTATCTTTACCTATATTTACAAGTATGTTTATTAGTTATAAGCTAGCCTTAGTTACACGCCATTTATATCAATAATCTAATAACGGAACAGAAGATAAGTTCCACCCCAATCTTGAAAATACTTTTCATTTTTGAATTATTTTGCGTGTAATTTACTGTATGTATGTGAACAAATAAAAATAACAACCAACTTAAAAAACTATAACTATTTAATTGAGGTTGACTATGGCTACAAATGACGATGAACTTAAATTTGTAACTGCCAATCATGAAGAAGGTGTGAATTTTAAAAGCTTTGAGACTAGCAAGAAAAAAGAAGATCTTTGCGAGAACTCAAGCTTTTCTCTCCTACGCCAAATGGCTCAAGCTAAAAATGATCTAGTTCAAAGCTCAGATCTTAGCAACTCTACTGTCATTAGAGATTCAAACTCTTTAAGAGACTTAATCACAGGGCAAGATAAGCTAAAAGGTTTAGATACTTTAAGTATAAAGGATGCTTCAAGACCACTTAGAAACAGAAGCTCTATTCAAGCTTTCTTGTCACAAGGACAACTACAAGAGGATGTTCATGTAGCTTTATCCTCAAAAGATTTATCTTTCAATCCTTTTGTTGACAACGCCACGACAGGAAAATCTCCTAATACCAAAAGATTTGGTGCTTTATTTAAAACAACTAGCACTAAAAAAGCTTCTTTTAAGCAAGATTCTTTACAAGACATTTTTAAGAGACTATTACAATGCCAATAATCAGCGTATGTTCCCCTAAAGGTGGTGTAGGTAAAACCACCCTTGTAGCTAACCTAGCCTATGCTTTTTCAAAATCAGGAACTAAAGTAGTAGTCATCGATTTTGATCCTCAAAATGCTACTAGACTATATTTTGGTGTTTCACTAACTGATGAAAGAGGTATTGTAACCATACCTAATAAGGATTGGATAAGCTCTTGCATTAACGTAGATAGAAACCTTTACATGTTGCCTTTTGGCAAATCTAATAAAGAGCAGCGAGCTATTTTTGATGAAGCTTTAAAACAGCCTAATTACTTTAAAGAAGTACAAAGCTCTCTTTTTGATAATCCTGATATCTTAGTAATTGCAGACTTTGCACCAGGTTACACTCAAGCACTTGATTCTATAGCCACTGTATCTAATTTACAGATTGTGCCCTTGCTTGCTGATGCTGCCTCTGTATCTTTATTCTCGCAGTTACTTTCAGGCGGTCTGATGGACGGTTTAGTAGGTGGTGGCTTAGGTTATTACATCGTCTTAAACCAAATTGACAATCGCATTAAATTAAATCGTGAAGTACAAAACTTTGCCCTTACCAACTTTAAAGACAATTTATTAGGTATGGTGCACAAAGACACTAATGTTACTGAAGCTGCAGGACAGCAAGTTTCTGTTTATGACTACAACAAAAACTCAGCAGCAGCTTTTGACATGGAAGTGATTGCTAAGAAGGTAGCTCAAATTCTAGGCTTTGATGTCAAGAAAGGCACCATGATCATCAATCCTTTAAGAAAACCTAATTAAAGATAAAGTCTATGAAAAAGTTTTTACTAACAGCCTTTTTGCTTTTAGTGGCTGCACCTATTGTTACTTTAGTAGTTATAGCCCCAATGTCAGCTCACAATCAATTTATCTTTGGTATTACCATGATAATTGCGTGTATTGTGGCAAGTGTATGCTCTAAAAAGCATTTTATTTCGTTTTGTATCCTTGTAGTAACAGTAATATCCTCCACAAGATACATGTTCTTTAGATTAACTCAAACCTTAGAGTTTCCATCTTTAATTGACATGATCTTTGGCTACTTACTACTTGCAGCCGAAATTTATGTATACATTGTTTTGTTATTAAGTTTCTTTCAGTTGTCTTGGTCTTTAAAGCGTAAGATTGTGCCTTTGCCTTCTGATGAATCAAAGTGGCCTACTGTTGATGTCTACATTCCAACTTATAACGAGCCTTTACAAGTAGTACGCGATACTGTACTTGCAGCTCAATGCTTAGAATACCCAAAAGATAAACTTAAAATTTATCTTTTAGATGACGGTAAACGTAAAGAGTTTGCAGCCTTTGCTACAGAAGCTAATGTAGGTTACATCACTAGAACTAATAATTTTCATGCAAAAGCTGGTAACTTAAATCATGCCATGACTTTAACTAATGGTGAGCTTATTGCTATTTTTGACTGTGACCACATCACCACCAAAATCTTTTTACAATCTACCGTAGGTGAATTCATCAAAGATAAGCGTCTTGCCCTAATGCAGACACCACACCACTTCTATTCACCAGATCCTATTCAAAGAAATCTTTATTTAGGTCGTGATATTCCACCTGAGAATGATCTTTTCTATGGCCCAATTCAACGTGGTAACGACAACTGGAATGCAACTTTCTTCTGTGGCTCTTGTGCGGTAATTAGAAGATCTGCTTTAGATGAAATCGGTGGCTTTGCCGTTGAGACTGTAACAGAAGATGCGCACACAGCTTTAAGATTACAGCGCAGAGGCTGGAAGACTGCCTTTTTAGATCATATTCTCTCAGGTGGTCTTGCCACAGAGCGTTTAATCGATCACTTAGCTCAGCGTAACCGCTGGGCTCGTGGTATGGTGCAAATTTTTAGATTAGACAATCCTCTTTTAGGTAAAGGCCTATCTTTAGCTCAGAGATTGTGCTATTTGTCAGCTACTACCTATTTCTTCTTTGCCATACCTACCATTATCTTTTTACTAACTCCACTTTTATACCTATTATTTGGTATTTCCATTGTGCATGGTTCTGTAGAGTTACTACTTTCTTATGCCTTACCACACTTAGTGTTATCTGTATTTTCTAACTCTAGGTTATATGGCAACTACCGTTACAGTTTCTGGGGACAAATCTACGATATTGTATTGTCTTTCCACTTAGTATTACCAACGGTAGTTACTTTGTTTATGCCTCATCATGGCTCTTTTAACGTAACGGATAAAGGTCAAACTGTAGAAAAATCTTACTTTGATGTACACTCAGTAAAGCCTCATTTAATCGTAAGCTTTCTCTTGCTTTTAGCCATCGTATTTTCTTTAGTTAAACTATGCTTACCAAATTACTTTGATATGCAAGTAGGTCCTACTGCTTTAAATATCTTTTGGGCAAGCTTTAACTTAATCTTATTGATTGCAGCCATTTGTGTAGGTCGTGAGACTGCTAATAAACGTAAGACACAACGTATCTTTTTAGAAGTACCTGTAAATGTTTACCAAGCAAGTGGTGCTTGTACGAGAACTGTTTTACGTGATCTTTCTATGAGTGGTTGTCGTGTGGATAGTTTTGATGGTCCTACTTCAAATTTTAATGAAGATCCGATAACCGATTTAGAGATTAACTCTGACATTACCTCTTTATGTGTCAATGTACAGCAAATTGCTGATATGCATAAAGATCCTAATTATCTGCATTTTAGTTTCGTCAATGTAGATTTAGACACTAGACGAGAGTTTGTAAGACTCCTCTTCTCAAGAGCTGATACTTGGGTTAGACCTAATTACAAGAAAGATAATCCTCTGGTGTCCTTTTTCACCATTCTTTGTTGTATCAAAGACTCCCTCTTTGGAAAACGCCGTACAGACGATATTCATGTAGCAGTAGTAGGAGCTAAAAATGAATAATTTTATAAAATCTCTCCTAGTAACTATGCTACTTAGTGTAGCTTCAAGCTCTTTTGCAGAGCCAAATTTGGAGGATGTATTACCTAAAGCTCTACAAGATATCTTACTTGAAAATGCAAATGTAGCTGAAACTCAAGATACTGATAGTGCTTTGCAAGACTTTGATACCAACATCAACACTGAGCTTGATGATACAGCTTTGCGCACTTACAGCTCAAAAATTACTTTAGGTAAGCTAAATCAACAAAAGAACATTGAAATCACCGCAGGTCAAAAAGAAGCAGGTGTAGTTTTTACACTACCTGTAGATAAAGTCGTAGTTTCAGCAAAACTAGAGCTATTTGTAGAGTTATCAGAGCAAATGGCCAACCGTGGTAGCCACATGGCGGTTCAAATCAATGGTCAGGAGATAGCAACTGTGCCATTAAATCGCAAAGAAGTGACTGACTATGAGCTTGAGATCCCAGCTGAATACTTATCTCAAGAAAATGGTATTACCTTTACCATATCTGATGATGAGGAATTTACCTGTATGCTAGATTATTCAGGTAAACATAAAGTTAAAATCGACGCTGACAGTTACCTTATCTTAAATGGCTATCGCATGGATCTAGACTCTTCTTTAGCCTTATTTCCATTACCTTTTATCGATCAATTTGAGATGAGTAAAACTACCATTGAGTATGTATTACCAAAACTCTACGATAAAAGCATTTTAAAAGCTGCTAGTATGCTAGCTTCCTACTTTGGACAAGAGGCAGAATATAAAGGAGTTGACTTTAAGGTAAACTTTGAGAGCTTACCAAAAGCTCATGCCATTTTATTTGGTCATCCTGGTCAAAAGGTAGGTGGTATTGATTTACCTACTATTCCTGGCGTTTATATTAAAGACAACCCTTACTACAGTCTTTATAAAAACATCTATATCGTAGCAAAAAACGATTTAGATTTTATTTATGCAATAGCTGAGCTTTGCTCACCTAAAGAGCTAAATACCCCTGACTATATTCGTATCAAACCAAGAGAACTTAATATTAGTGAAGCTTATGATGCTAAAAAGTGGCTTCCTACTAACAGAAAAGTTTATCTACATGAACTGTTAAAAGAGAACCAGTCTTTGGTTACAAAAGGTTTTTGGCATTCAGCTTTAAATCTTACCTTTAGAGCAGCTCCTGATTTATATGAGCTCTATGAAGGTCAAGGTGATTTATTCTTATCCTATGAGTTCCCACTTGAAAACAGCATAGATGAGAATACTTCAGGTCTTAATATTAGTTTATCTGGCAATTACGTAGATAAATTGTCCATGAATAAAAAAGGTCTACTTGAAAACATTTGGAAAGCAACTGGTGGTGATATCCGCCAAACTCAAAGCCATATCCAAATTCCACCTTATAAGATTTATGGCAACAATAATCTAGAGTTGTATTTTGATTTACGTTTAAAGAAAGATACTCCTTGCCAAGTAATGCAAGATACCAATATCAAAAGCGTAATTGATGATAGTAGTTATCTTGATTTATCTCACGCTAAGCATTATGCAAAGTTACCTAACTTGTCTTTCTTTGCAGGAGCTCAATTTCCTTTTACCCGCTATGCAGATTTCTCTCACACAGCTTTATTGTTACCAAATAAAGCTAGTGCAAGTGAATTATCCATGCTTTTTGACATGGTAGCACGTTCTGGTAATGCTACAGGAAACCTAGTGTATAACGAGAATATCTTTATTGGCGATGAGGTATTTGAAGATGCTGAAAAACTTAGTGGTTTAGATTTATTAGTGGTCTCATCCCTTAAAAATAAAGCCTACTTAGAAAAACTACTTTATAAATCAGCTTTTGAATTTAACGGTAACGAGCTTAATATCCACGATTATGGACTATTTAGTACTCGTGGTGGTTTTATAAGTGGCGTAAAACGCTTTTTAGCTGGCGATTTTAGACCTCAAAACATCGATGCAAATCGTCATGTAAGAACTTCTCTATCCTGGCGTGGCTTTTTAAGTCTAATTTCTCCTTTTGATAGTGACAATATTGCTGTAGTGGTAACTGCAACTGATGAAGATGAATTAAGTAAACTTTCTAATGACTTAGATTCTGATAAAGTAAATAAAGCCATTGGTGGAGATATCAGCATTATTTCTGGTATTGATAAAGTCGAAAAATTTGAGGTGGGTGACTACATTTATTCAGGGGATGTCTCCACCCTCTTTTCAATACTTCACTTTGTAGGAGAGCATGTGTTCTGGCTCTCTGTAGTTGCCTTTATTATCATTGTACTTCTCTCATTTATTGCCTCTGTATATCTACAAAAGAGGGCTCAACGCCGTCTTCAAGAAGGCTCATATAACAATGTGGACAGATTATAGGAGGTAAAGATTATGAATAAGAATTTAAAACGCACCGCTTTAAGTATGGTGTTAACTGTAGCTTTAATGCCAAGTGTAACTTTTGCCTCTTATGAAGAAGATCAAAAAGCACTGCAAAATGGCAGAATGAGTATGACAGGCTCTAGTATTAAAAATACTAAAGCTCACAATACTAGTACTGTTACACCTAGTGTAAAGCCTAAAAACACTGTTGCAACATCTAGTACTAACGCCACTTTGCCTCCTGTGGACACAGGCTCTAAAAGTAGTGTTATTCAAGGCATATTAAAACAAGCTTATTTTTGGCACGACAAGTTACAACTTAACAAAGCCCTACAAGCTTTAAACAGAGTCTTATTGTCAGATCCTCATAATGAGGAAGCTCTCTATTTAATGTCCTTGTGGTCTGGTGAAGTTAAAGATGAAGCTAATGCTAAAAAGTATCGTGATAAATTAGCTAAAATCTCCCCTAATAGTAGTTATCTTATGCAACTAGATAACAAAAGGGGTATGGATCATTTCTCGCAGGATAAACTTACTCATGCAAGAGCACTAGCTGCCTCTGGCAACATTCAAGCTGCTATCTTTGAATATCAAAAGCTTTTTACTGGCGCTATACCACCTAAAGCTTTAGTCTCAGAGTATTACATGACCATGTCATCTGATCCTAACTACTATGACAGAGCTTGCATGGGCATCATCAACTATATAAAGCAAAATCCTAAAGATATCAATGCTCAAATTACTTATGGAAAAATTCTAACTTACAGAAAAAGCTCCATCAGAAAAGGTATTGAGCTTTTAGATTACTACAGTGAGAAATCTGACGAAGCAGATAAAGGCTTACGCCAAGCTTTACTTTGGTTAATGCCAAATGAGGAAGACAGTAAGTACTATGAGAAATATACCAAACGTCATCCTAATGACAATGAAATTAAAACTCACTTTGAAAACACTATCATAGGTAAATTGTCTCAAAAGGCATACTCTGATGCAGAGTTAGACAAAAAAGATGCTATAGATTCTTTTTTAAAGATCCTAAAAAAGAATCCTAACAATCAAGATGCGCTTGAAGCTGTAGGCTATCTTTACAGTGAATCTAAAGAGTATTTAAAAGCTCAAGAATACTTATCTAAAGCTGCAGCTTTAGGTGGTAAAAAAGAAGCTAAGTTAAAACATGATGCCAAAATGGCTTCTATAAACTTAGCAGTAGCTACAGGAGATCTTAGCCAGGCTATCCAAAATATAGATGAGTTATTAGCACAATCTCCTTATGATTTAGATGCCTTATTATTAAAAGCAGATATTTGCAAAAAGCAAAAGAATTATCCAGAAGCTGAAAAAGCTTTAAAGACAGCCTTAAGTGCTCAGCCTAATAACGAAGGCGTCAACGAGATGCTTTACTATCTTTACCGCGAGCAAGGTAAGATGGCTAATGCTAATAGTTTACTTGCCTCTATGAGTGATAGTCTTGCAGGAAAGATTAAGCAAGCTATAGCTCCTAAAGCTTATGTAGATCCTATTCCTCAACTTAGAAACCAAGCTCAAAGCTTAATTTCTAATCAGCAATATCCACAAGCAATTGAGCTTTTGCAACAAGCAATTTCAAAGCATCCAAACTCAAGTTGGCTTCGCTATGACTTAGCTAAACTGTTAAAAGCTCAAGGCTTTGAGGTAGGTTTTAACAATCAAGTACAATATTTAACTAGAGCTAACGCCTCAAGTGAAGATCTCTTTGCAGCAGCTAATCTTTACAACGAATTTAAAGACTATCAAAAGGCTTTAAATACGGTAAAACGTATCAATAATCCTCAAGATAAAGTACAAAATTTTAAACAAGAACTACTTATAAATCAAAGTTTTGACAATATTGAAAAGTACTTAAAGCAAGGTAATACGTTAGCTGCTTACAACAGTTTACAAATGCTTCAAGTAACTCCAGCTAAGCTTTCTGACAGTCAATTAGGACATTTAGCTTATTTAAATTTAAGATGTGGTCAAAAAGATAGAGCTTTAAAACTAGCTAACCTTGTTGCCTCAAAGCCTATTCCACAAAATGCCTCCATAAGTGATTACACTGATATCATCACGGTGTTTAATGAAACTGGAAATTATGATTTAGCTAATAGCTTTAAACAAAATCAAAGCTTACTTTCAAATACTTCATCAGAAGATTTAGACAAATTAAGTCTTGGGGACACGATAAAGCAAGCTGATACTCTAAGGGAGCTTAAGCGTTATGCTGATGCCTATGACTTACTCTTCCCTAAATTACAGCAACACCCAGACAATGCTGATTTAAATTTAGCTATGGCAAGATTGTATCAAGACAATCAGGATAATAAGATGGCGCAGGCTATCTATGAAAAAGTGCTACAAAAGGATAGCTCTAATCAAACCGCCCTTGAAGGTGCTATCAATGTTGCCTTAGCAGCAGAAGAATATGAAAAAGCAGCTTTATTAGCTACCAAACTTCAAGGTAATACTAATGATCCTAGAGTCTTAACTTTACTTGCAAGAGTTGATGCTAAAAATAAGAATTATCAAGGTGCTATTAGTAAACTTACCAGGGCAAGAAGCAACTTAGACAGTCGCTATGCTTACAAAAATGCCACCACAAATGATCCTGTAGTTGCCAATAAAGGACAATTACATCAAAGTAATAATCCTTTTAAAAACAAAGCTAAAAGCTCTGTTTTTAGCAATTCAAAAGTTACTTTACCTTGGGAGAATAACACTAGCATTAGCCTTCCAAAAAATACTTACTTTATGACTAATGCAGAGCAATCAGAGGCTTTAGCGGATATCAACTTTATGATCCGTGATCTTCAGGATAAAGTATCTACCACAGTTCAATTTGGTCTTACCGCTAATCAAAAAGATGGTGAGGATGGCTTAAGTAAATTAAAGACTACCACTTTACCTGTGAAACTTAATTTACCAATGGGTAATGGTGCTCGCTTGAGTTTCACCGCAGAGCCAATCCATATGGACTCTGGCAATTTACGCTCTGAGGGGGCCATTTTTGAGCATGGCTCTAATGCCTTACAAGTAGGTGTACAAAACTTAATCAGTGAGGTTAACAACGTAAGAACTGGCTTCAACAAGCTTCTTGATGGTCAAGAAAAAGCGGCCTTAAAGTTACAACAAGTAAATGCAGATGTTCATGCAACCCAAGCTCAAAAAGATACAGCACGAGCTAACCTTGATTATTGGGAGAATGCCATTGGAGATTTTATCACTAATCTAAATATCTCAAGTACTGAGGAGCAAAAAGCTTTACTAGGTTACTATAAGAATGGTACTGATATTGTACAAGTTGCAAAGGAGGACGATTTATTCTCTAAACTTGAACAAACTAGTGCCCTACAAACAGCTCAAGGCAGAAAGAATTTAATCAACTTCTTAAAGGCTTTTGACAATCCAAAAGATGTGGTACAGATGCTTAATACTTACTCTCAAGTATCAAGTTTAGGCTCTCGTGCTAAACCTAGAAAATCCTCAGGTGTAGCCTTTAACGCTGCTTTAATTGACGACGATTACAAGTTTGATTTAGGTGTAACCCCTATAGACAAGGACGGCACTAACTTTGAGGCTGGTGCTTTCTACAACTTTAAAGTTGGTAATTACTCTAACTTAAGATTAAAAGCAGAACGCCGTGGCATGAGAGATTCTCAATTGTCATATTTTGGTTATAAAGACGATATGTCTGGCACTTACTGGGGTGCTGTAACTAAAAACGGTGGTGAAGTAACTTATGCTTATGATGATGGCTTTTTAGGAGCTTCTCTATCAGGCTCAGCTTATACTTACAGAGGTCACAACGTACAACACAACTCAAGCTTTGGTTTAAATGCTACAGCTTACGTACATCCAATTAGACCTACTGAATATGAGGATTTAACTGTAGGTTTATCCCTATCCTATCAAGACTTTAAACATAACCAAAATCATTTCTCCTTTGGTCATGGTGGTTATTTCTCCCCACAAAACTACCTAATTGCTTCTATTCCTGTAAATTACAGAAAGAGAACCGAGCAATATGATTTAACTGCTAGTGCCGAACTTGGTTATCAAACCTATACTCAGGCACAAGAGGATTATTACCCAACTAATGCTGATTTCCAAAACACCTTAACTGGTCTTTATCAATTAGGCTTAGTCAAAGAAGACAAGTATGCAAAGAAGACTGAAAGTGGCATTGGTGGCTCTTTAAAGGTAAAGCTTGATTACTACATCCTAGATGACTTAATTTTAGGTGGAAACATTGGCTATAGCACCTTTGGTGAGTATAAGGAAATGAGCGAAATGCTTTATATCAAGAGCGTACTAGGACAATAATCATGGAAAAATATTTTCAAGAACAAAAGTCTTTGAAAGGCTATGTGAATATGGTTCAAGAAATCCTCAAAATGATGATGGAAAATGCCTCAATTGAGGAGGTTAATGACTTTTTGTATGAATTAGGGCAGCGTCTTGCTAAGCATAATCCTATCAATGCAAATGATAGCCTTAGTGACTTTCATATCCAAATCAATGAGAAACTTAACTTATTAGGTTTTGGTGTTGCGCAAATTGAAGATCTTAATACCGCCCTACAAATTACTCATCGCCAAATTGAAGAATGCACAGATCAAAGCTTTGCTGATAGTTGGCAAAGAGCTTTTGCAGTAGTGCTTTGTGGTCTTTACCAAGGCTATTTTGCCCAAGCAGGAGCCCCTAGTGCACTAGTTTGTAAAGTAGTATCTATAGTCGCTCCTAATGAAGTAGTTTTACAATTAAAAAAACGCGGTTAACCTATGATGTTAAAAAAATTTATTAAAAGCTTAAGTGTAGGAACTTTAGTTGCACTTAGTATATCCAGCCAAAGTTTTGCAAGTGCTTGGGATGATTACAAAGCTAAATATCTACAGCAAGATGGCGCTATTGTTGATACAGGCAATAACAATATGTCCCACTCTGAAGGTCAAGGCTATGGCTTGATGTTTGCTTTAGCTTATGACGATAAAGAAAGCTTTGAAAAGATTTTAAATTGGACTAATCAGAACTTAAAAGATCCTAAATCAGGGCTCTACTATTGGTCTTATAGACGTGATGGTTCAGATCCTCTACCTGATAAAAACAATGCTACAGATGGTGACTTATTTATTGCTTGGACTTTAATTAAGGCTGGTAAAAAGTGGCAAAACAAAGCTTATTTAAAACAAGGTGAGACTTTAGCAAATCTTGTGACTACACTTACAGCAACTAAAGTTGGTGGTTACAATGTAGTTCTACCTGGTGTTTCAGGCTTTTTTTATGACAATTATGTAGTGGTAAACCCATCCTACTTTATTTATCCAGCCTTTAAAGATCTTGCAAACTACACTTATATCAAGCTTTGGAAAGAATTAAGTAGTGATGGTAAAAAACTACTTAATAATTTATCAGGACAAAAGATAAAACTTGCCCCTGACTGGTTAGAATTACACGCTGATTCTACTAATCTTCCAGCACCACAATGGCCTTCTCGCTCAAGCTATGATGCAATAAGAGTACCGTTATATTTATATTGGGCTGATCCAAATTGTCCTGAGCTTCAAGTTTATAAAACTTACTATGCAAGCTTTGATGAAAACAATACCCCTGCTTGGGTTGATGTAGTAACAGAAGAAAAAGCTAATTACTTTATGTCCTCAGGACTTAGAGCTGTAAGAGATTTGGTAATGGGAAAGGTGATTTTAGAGCCTGAGATTACAAAATCTGAGGATTACTACAACGCAAGTTTATCAATGTTAGCCTATCTAGCCTACCTTGATAATCACTAACATCTAGCTAGAGTACACTGTACTCTAGCCTATGGTTTAAACGTTAGCGTTTTGACCTAATTGCAAGGTAGCTGCCATCATTTTCTTAGCACTGTCAGCTACTTGTACTGCAGTTTGATATGAGCGGTTAGCACTTATCATATCTGCCATCTCTTCAACTGGATTTACATTAGGTCTGTAAATGTAACCATTCTCATCTGCTAAAGGATGTTGTGGGCTATATTCTTTAATTGTAGGTGCATCTGATTCAATTACACCCTTTAGGCATACACCTACACCGTAAGGCTCACCAGTTACAGGATCAACTACACCACCTTGGTTTTGCTCTGCAAGCATAGCCTCATCTAAAGCTGCACTAAATAAAGGACGACGTGCTTTATAGGTGGTCTCCACAGAGGAACTTACAGATTCTGCGTTTGCTAAGTTTGAAGCGGTAGCATTTAAACGTACAGATTGTGCATTCATTGCAGTACCTGCAATATCTAATACTCTAAATAATCCCATTTTTAACTCCTACTTAAGCATTAGTACGTAATGCACTCTTTAATTTTGCAATACGACCATTTAAAAAGTTTAAAGTTGCTTGATATTCAAGGTTGTTGTTCATGTACTTCATTCTCTCTGAGGATACTTCCACAGTATTACCATTACCAGTATCAGCCTGGTATGGTAAACGATACTTTAAAGTAAGCTCAGGATCATCAGCTATAGCACTCATATCCATATGTTTTTCATTGGTTTTAATCATAGTGCCAATAGGTGTTTCTTTTACATTTGCAGCCTGTTTAAAAGCAATATTGAAATCTAAATCACGAGCTTTAAAACCTGGAGTATCAGCATTAGCTAAGTTACCAGCTAATACTTCAGCTCTCTGGTTTCTAATGCCCATGGTGTACTGATGAACACCAAATGCTTTATCAAAACCTATAGCCATAATTAAATCTCCAAGTGTCAAATTCGTAAAATTGTCTATATACTTTACTTAAAGCAACATCTGTGCCAAGTAGAAAAAGGATAGTTAACACTTTGAAATTTAAGATAAATTTAAGCTAAAGAAAATTAAAATGAGGAGTTATTTTTTTGACAATTAAGATCAGCTAAAAGCTGATCTTAATACTTTAGAATGCGTACTTCTGTGGTTTTAAGCGATAGATAATGCCAGGATTACAACGCATCATCTCATACTTATCAGCAACGCCAATTAGAGTTTCTGTAGAGCCTAAGATTAAGTATCCACCAGGATTTAGACACATGGTAAGTTTTCTTAAGATCTCAGCTTTTACTTCATTAGAGAAGTAAATTAAAACGTTTCTGCAGAAGATTACATCAAATCTGCCCATTAAAGCATAGGAGCCAAGTAAATTCATAGGTCTAAACTCAACCATGGATTTTACACGATGCTCTACTTGCATAATGTTAGGATTGTGATGAGTTGGTTTGAAGAACTTGCTCTTACGCTCAGCAGATAAACCACGAGACATCGCATGAGCATCATATTGACCACGACGACATACTGATAACATCTCAGGTGATAAATCAGTACCGATAATTTGAGTTTGTTTAGGATCAACATGTAACATCTTACCTAAAGACTCTTGAATTACCATGGCAATAGAATATGGCTCTTGACCTGAGGAGCAAGCTGCTGACCAAATTCTGACAGGATATTTAGCTTTCTTTGCAAGCTCTGGCAGAATAATATTCTCTAAAGCTAAATATGGATAAGTATCTCTAAACCATAAAGTCTCATTAGTAGTCATGGCATCAACCACAGCTTCTTGATACTTATTGTTAGGAACTTCTTCCATAGCTTTGTTAATTAGATCATCAATAGTTAGTAATTTAAATTTAGTCAAAAGACTAGATAATCTTGAGTTAACTAAGTATTGCTTACCTACACCTAAAACGATACCGCATTTTTCTTCAATGAAAGCTGCAAAACGACGATATTGCACATCGGTTACTTCCTGATTTGGATTTAAAGCACCATTGATTGCAGGATCTGTAGAGGTAGTTTTATTGACATTAGACAATACGCTCTTTGCTTCTGCTAATTTTTTAGCGATATCGTCATTTGAAACTGCTGTTTTAGCAGTAAAGCTACTTGAAAAACTTGAAGGTGCAGTAGTAGTTTGCGCACGATTAGTATTTAAAGTGCTTGTAAAAGTACTTGCAGGTCTTGTAGCTGTATTTAAAGTACTAGTAGCTGTAGTTCCTACACTGCTTACGGTTCTATTTGCAAAGGAAGACAAACCACTTGCACTAGTAGTAGAACTTTGAGGGGTTCTTGTTGCAAAACTTGAGGTAGCTGCAGTAGTTGCAGTGCTAGTACCTAAAGTTGAAGATCTTGCTTGAGTTGTTGAACTTAATGGACGATTAAAAGTCGAGGTTTGACCTGCACTTGTAGCTTGAGTGCTAGTTGATGAAAATAAACTGCCAGCTCCAGCTGTAGTACTTGCAGTTTTATTAGCACCAAATTTTGCAAAAGCGCTATTGTCTGTAGTCGATGTCGCTGTTATATTTATGTTTGTCTGTGGTGTAGAACTTAAAGGATTTCTAAAAGAACTAGTACCTAAAGATGATTTTGTTGTCTCTTTATTCAAAGTACTACTCTTACTTTGAAAAAGCTTATCGTCATCCTTTTTAGAATTAAAAAATGCCATAACCACAATGCCTTAAAGCAAATTATTATTTTTATACTTTTATGGTGGTTTGTGTGGCAAACCACCATATGCTTATTATAGTAAGTTTTAATTATTAGTTTTTAGTTTCTTTACCAATAATTAAATCAGAGCCACTATGACCAGCATTAGTTAGAATAATGCCCTTCTTAACAGCTTTAGCAAGCTCTAAAGAGTTGAACTTAGGAATAAAGTCGTTAGCACCAGCTTTACTTACCATGCCTAAGTTGAAGACACCTGATAAGGATGTATGTAAGATGATATACAAAGATTTTAAAGCTGGATCCTGTCTAATCTTTGCACACAAAGTGTAACCATCCATCTCTGGCATTTCCACATCAGAAATTACCACAGCATATTGCTGACAAATAGGTCCCTTCTTTGCAGCTTCCACTAATAAGTCATAAGCTTCACGACCATCATTTGCCTTTACTACCTCAAGATTTAACTTCTCCATAGCATGGCTAACTTGGTTTAAAGCTACCTTAGAGTCATCTGCAATTAAAACTTTTGGCTTATGCTCTTTGATGATCTTAGTAAACTCATCGTCATAAACTTCTTCAAGATCATGCTCTTCAAGCTTAGATGGGGAGATCTCCTCTAGAATTTTTTCCACATCAAGGATCTCAACTAACTCACCGTCAATCTCAGTTACTGCGGTCATGTAGTTGCTATCACCTGCACCCTTTGGTGGTGGCATGATCTTATCCCAGTTCATATTCAAAATTCTTTCTACGCTAGAAACTAAGAAAGCATGAGTAGAACGGTTGTACTCGGCGATGATAATAAAGCTCTTATCAATATTCTTGCTAGGTCTACCACCGATGGCATAACCTAAGTCAATTACAGAAATAGTTTGACCACGAATGTGAGCTACACCAATTACAAACTTCTGTAGTTTTGGCATTACAGTCAAATGAGGGCAAGGTAAAATCTCTCTTACCTTGAAAACGTTAATACCGTAACACTGACGTAAACCTGATAGCTTAAAGAGTAACAACTCCATTCTGTTTTGACCGACAACTTCGGTTAACTCATTGACAGAATCCATTACACCAATCATTTTGTTCACCACGCTCAAGTTTGATAATACTTTTATGTTATGTAAACACTTGTATAGATACTATTAGCATAATAAGGCTTTATAAAAAAAACTAAACAAAATTAAGAATTTGCGGAATAAATCACACCTAATTTAGTGATAATGTTAGTTAAGTATGATTTGTAAGAAATTATCTTTGTGCAAATTCTTGATGATAATTCTTTTTGCAAAGGTTAAAGCCCATTTGTGCTATTATCCTAGTAGCTATATTAAGCCATTATTTTCGTTCGTGACCGTTTTGAGGAGCACTTTTGTGAAAACATTTGCTTTAGTATCGGTAGTTTTAGTAATTTTCTTTAATTTAGGTGTGCAAAAGTGTCAAGCTACAGTACAAGAGGCAGAATTTTTACAAAATGTTGCTAAGCAATACATGCTAGCTCAATTTGCAGATAACAAAGACGATATAAAATACGAGGTTAAAGTAAGTAGAGTTGATCCAAACCGTGATTATGGTGGTAAGTGCCCTGGCTTTTTAACTGCGCAACTTACCTCAAACCAAATTAAAAAAAGTAATATCGTAAAAATCATCTGTTCTCGTAAAGAAAATCCTTATACAGTCTCAATTCCTGTAAATGTCATCGTCAAAAGACCTACAACCATAGCTACAGAGAACATTCCAAAAGGCACTATTCTTACCTCAAATCTGCTTTCAAAACAGTATGTTAACGAAGGACTTAATACAAGTTCAGCTGTTACTAATCTCAATTCAATTTTAGGCGCTAAAGTGCGTAAAGATATTCGAGCAGGCGATGTGATAAAACAGTCTGATCTTTGCTTGATAGCAAAAGGTGATATCGTAACTATTGAAGCAGTAAGTGCTAATATGCAGATTAAAACTCAAGGAGTTGCCCTTGAGGAAGGTAAACTTAATGATTTAATTTCCGTTAGAAATTCTAAATCTAAAAAAGTAATTCAAGGCATAGTAGTAAGTCCAAATACCGTTAGAGTTACATTTTAAATAAATCTGATTTTTAAGCAAATTACAGCATTATTAATCATAAAATTTTGCTAGAATACAAAGAGTTATTTTTTAAGTTAAAAATATTTAAAAATTTTTTAATTTTTTCCTTAAGATTTTTCTTTATTAGTCGATAAGTAATTAACAAAGATAATTTGATCAACTATTTTAAAGAGTAAACAGAATATTTAGAGGGTAGGATCATGGCAATCGATGCATTAAATGACCGTTCTTTAAACGGCTTAAAAGAATCAGTTGCTACTGCTACCGTGGTAGCTAACAAGACTAGTAAAGAAGCCTCTACAAAGGCTACAGCTAAGTCAGATGAAGTTTTATTAACAGATAGCGCTATGAATTTAGCTAAAGCAAGTCAAACAGCTAAGAATTCTTCTGGAATTGACGAGGCTAAGGTTGAAAAACTAAAGGCTGCTATCAACGACGGTACCTATCAGATTGATTATGATAGCGTAGCTAATAAGCTAATTGATTCAGAAGATGAGCTAACCTCAATCTTCTAAAATAAGAACTTGCAGGAGAGTTCTTAAAAAGGCTACAAAGAAGTTTGTAGCCTTTTTGTTTGTCTTTTCAAAACTTACTTTATGTTTTTGGCTTTGACTTAAGCTGAGAAATCACTAAACCTGCTATTGCTAAAATCATACCTAAAATAGTGTAGATAGTAATCGTCTCATCAATAAGTACAATCGCTCCTACTACTGTAACTACAGGAGTGCCATAGATATAAACATTAGTTTTAACCACACCTAATATATCGATAGCTTTATTCCACAAATAAAAGCCAAAAGAAGAAGCTAAAACTGCTAAGAACACGTAATTTACGATATTGATAGGTTTTACTAAAGCCTCTAACTTTAGATCATAACCATAATAAAGCATGCAAGGTATCGTTAAAATTACTGAGTAGAAAAAGGATTTAATCGTAATAATTAAAGTATCAATGTTTTCATGCTTTAGCTTGATTACATAGTAGTTATAACCTGCCCACATAATGGCACTGCCTAAAGCTAACAAATCACCAAGGGGATTTAAGTGCAAGGATAAAGTTCCCATAGAAAGACAGGCAATACCAGTTATGGCAATAACAAAACCTAAAAAGAAATTAACGCTTAAATCAAACTTCTTAACCAAGATGCAATTGATAAGACCTACAAATAAAGGAGTTGTAGATACAATCAAACACACATTAGAAGCGTTTGAATAAACTAAAGCATTATTCTCACACAAAAAGTATAAGACTACACCGTAAAGGCCTACAAAAGCTGAATACAACTCTACTTTAAAGGAGATAAACTTTAAAGCTTTAGGAGCAAAGATAAGTAAAGCTAAAGTTGCAATTACAAAGCGGTCAAATAAAATCTCAATTGGAGTAAAGTCTTTTAGCAACACTTTGCTACTTACAAAAGTCATACCCCAAAAGATGATAACTACAATAGCAAAGAGATGACCTATTAGTGTACGTCTAGTCATGTTAAAACCTCTTACAAGGCTTTGATTATTTAACACAACACTAAATAGATCAAGCTCTTTGAATTTTGCTTAATATTAGACCGCTTCTAGAGCTTGAGCTTTGATATTTCGTTTTTGACGCTTTTTAGGTTTTTCCTCCTCTTTTTTATCCCCTTCATCAGTATCATTAGCAGTAACATCGCCCCCTTCAAGTGGGATATGCTCATCAAGATTGTTCTTTTGAGTCTTTTTAATAACTGCTACCTCATGTCCAAAGATGTCATTACACAATCTTAAAACATACTCCTGCTCTACACTTGGCAATCGTAGAGCAAAACAGGTTTTAACTATCTTTTGCACCGAATATTTAGTATTGATACTTAAAATTGCTGCTATTTTAAGTAAAGATCTAGTAGAGAACGGAGCTGAGATCTGCCTTACACCATTTTCAAAACCAGTTTCAATAACTCGACGTAATTCATTGGCAAATCTAACTAACTTAATCATCATCTCCTCCTCAAGCTTTGGGAAGGCACTTTTAAGCATTTGTAGTTCCACTTTCGGCTTTGGATAGGTAACCTCCACAAATCGCCATCTATCTAAAAAGGCTTGGTTTAATAATCGTGCGCCGTTGTAAAAGCCTGTATTATCACCAAAGCCTTTAGTATTTGCAGTAGCTACTACTCTAAATTGCGGGTGTGGTTTAATGATTTCACCATTGTTAGCTAAAATGGTAAGTGGCTTGCCTTCAAGCACATCATTTAACACTGCAAGATCTCCTGCGCTCATTAAATCAATCTCATTTAGGATTAAGATCTCACCATAGATCATAGCTCTAGTTAAAGGACCATACTCATAAACTAACTGTCCCTTTCTTAAAGTGTTGTGTCCAATTAAATCTAAGGATTCACACTTATTAGATAAAGTAATTTGCTCAACTCCCCAATTAAGTCTTGCAGCAATTTGCAATATTAAAGTGGTCTTACCACAACCTGAGGGGCCAGATAAGTACAAACAGTCCTTAAAAGGATGGAAGAGGTATAACAACACCTCGTTTAACACGTTTAACTCAAACACATAATTCTCATCTGCGTTTGGAATGTGTTCTACAAGATTGCATGGCTCTAGCTCGCACTCATCAAGAATGATGTTCTCGTTATTAAAGATCTTTTTTAAATTTACTGTAAACATAAGTTATCCTACTTTTAAATGGGTGTAATTAAATGTGCAACAATCTTAAATACTGGGACTCTTTTGCCTAAAGAATCTGTATAAATAGCCTTTTTTATAGAGCCTTGAACTTTTACTCGTTGCCCTATACTCAAGGATTTACTAAGTTTCTTTTTGACATAAAAATCACTAAAGTAAATTTGATAATGCTCAATACAAAGCTTTTTATTACCAACATTACTTTCAGCTCTTAATTCAAAACTTGAATTAACACTTTTAGTGAAGTTGCATAACGAATAGATATTACTAATGACACCTGACAAATAGACTTTGTTGATATCCATATAACCTCCGTTTACATAGAATTGTAAACGACGATTTTCAAATGCCTAAAGTTAAGTGGCAAAAAGGGAGAGATAACTAAAACTTTCGATCAAGAATGGCTTAAAATAAGGGGTTTATTTTGAAAAAAACCTATCATTTGGTGATAGGCTCTCTTCAAAAAAGGTAGGAAATAAAATTAGGCTTCAACCGACAATCTTACAGGACCACGGGCACTAGCATTACCCTTTGCGTTGTAAGTCATATTCTTAGTTACCACATCACGCACGCCAACTAATAAGGCTTGTAAGCGGTTGTTAGACTGCATGCACATGGTAATTAACTTGCCGTTAACCTCATTTTGATACTTGCAAGAAGCCATCATATTCTTAATGATAGTAACCTCTGCAGCATATTCAGTTTTCAACAATGCTACGTCAGGATGTAACTTTAGTTTTTGATCATTAGACTGTAACTTGACCATTAAGTGAGACTTTTGCTCTGATAATGGTTTTAATAGCATCACTTGCTTGTCTTTTAAGGCTTGAAACTCTTGAGAGATAACTTTATCTAGCTCTGTAAGTAATCTTTCTTGCTCTTTTAAATAAAAGGTAATAGGTTGCACATTGTTATTCACATTCTGTGGAGCAACTTTCTTAAATACAAAACGATTATCCATTTTCTCTCTCCTTTTTATTTTTTTATAAAGCGCCACGCATCTTATATAAGTCAAACACTACTCTAGTATCAAGCTCAAGCTCAGTTGCGTAGGTGTCACCTATCGCATACTGTCTTATTACTCTTGCGCCTTTTACGTAGCCTTCAACTTGTGCTTTAACATTGCTTGAAGTCTCTATGGAACTTGCATTTACATTTTCATAAGCTTTAACATAAATGCCACTTACTTGCTCGGTAAGTTCCCTATAAGCTTCAAGCTTAGAGGCTCTCATGGCTTTAATCTGTTTAATTTCAGCGGTAGCACCTGGCTGTCTAGAAATTGACGCATAGCCAGTAGCTCTTAGAATTGGAAATTTTGACGGTGCCTTAACTCCGTCATCAGTAAAAGCTACATTCTTTACTAAAGATACAGATGAACAACCGCATACACCAAGGCTTAGAGCAATACCAACTAAGATTAACTTACCAAACTGCATATTCCCTCCTACTGAGTAGTACGTGAGTACTGACTTTGATCATGCACATCTCGTACCAACTTTTTATCGTACATGTAAGTATCAGCCGGATAAATTACACTTGAGTTTGCACCAAATCTAAAGAAGGAGTTTTGTCTCTCATCCATGTACTTCTCATAGTTACCTGTAGAAGTAGCTGGAACTTTAGCTCCTTTTACATAGTATTTTTTATTAAATTCCTCAGTACCTACACTGTAGTAGTTGTCTTTAAATTTTTGCTCTTTAAGTTTTTGTCTATCTTTTTCACTTAAAGCAACAGCATTACCTTGTCTAATAGTAGTGCTACTTGCTCTTACCTTTGCTTTAGTAACGCTTACAGTACGCTTTACTACAGTATCTTTAACCTTACCATCTACCACAAGATTGCCGGGTTGATATAAATAAGAGCTTACGCCATTTAAGGAGCAATTCTTTTGAGCGGTACGATAGCAATATGGTAATAACTCATATGGGATAAAGTTAGTAGTTGAACCTACTACAGTAGAATTTTGCATGTTGATAATTCTACCTACGATAACTACACCTTTATCATTGCGGCTAATAGTACCTGCCACAATATGTCTTACCATAGCTTGTCTTGCTACCTTCTTCCAATTACGGGAGAATACAAATTCACCGTCTTTGGTAATAGAAATAGCACCAGTTAACTTATACTCAAAAACGCTAATACCACGTCTATCTAATTCATGGACAAACATTTCTGCCATGGTTCTACCTAAGTATCCTGCGTCCTCATAAGTATCTGTATCTACAAAGGAGGTAACGGCAACTTTTGGTACAGTCGAATATTTGACGACCTTACCTTCCTCATCAGTATAGGAATGAGTTAAATTCTCCTCCTTTGACAAGTCAGCCATCATGGTCTTGTGCAAAGTATCTGCCATATTAGATACAATTTTGCTGATCTCCATACCAGGCTTATTGTAAATATCCTCTGCAACCTGTGCAGTATTAGGAGCTTTTACTTCCTTGCCATCAGGGGCAGGATTTGCCGAACAGCCCACAAGCATTAGAGATAATGCAAGGCTTAGCATATTTAATATTTTTCTCTCCATCCTGACCTTCTTTTGTTTGTATAATCAACACATTGAGTAATTGTAAAAAGCTGTTATTTTTTTAACATTTTTACAATCTTGGTGTAATTTATGCAAATTCAATGCCAAATGACAAAATTCCATCAAGGAATTAATTTTAAAAATTAGTCACCCCATTATATATAGGTGAATTATGCAAAAAACCATACTTAAAACTCTTTTATCTTTAGGTCTTTTGGCCTTTGCCTTTAGTGCTAATGCTAAGTGGTATACCTCAAATGGTATCGGCACTACAAGAGATGAGGCGGTAAACGATGCGCTTGAAAACATCATGATGCAATCTGGAGCTGATGTAAAGCTACTACAAGTATATAAAAATGGTGCTTTGCAATCAGAGGATTTTCAACTAAGAGCTCAAAACCCAGTCAAAAAGATAGAAGTAGTTGAAATGCAAACTACTTTAAATAAAGTAAGTGTAACCTTAAAAGCCTTTATTGATGATGAGAAATTAAAAAAGCGTTGTGCTGTCTCCTCCTTACCTAAAACTATGGTGCCTATAAGCTTTAAATTTGCTGATTCAAAAAGCTATCAAAGCTCTATTGGTATTGAGGATATCAATATTGAGATCAATAAAATTATCTACAATAAGTTAGGATCATCAAGAGCTTTTGCATTGCGTAATCTTGTAAATGCTAATCTTACAAATGCTCAAAGCAGGAATGTAAATGCTAAATATCAAGCTGATAACATCAGAGCTGTAGCAAATCAAGCTAATGCTCAATACATCATGCTTGGTACTATAAACTCTGTAGCAACCTCAGAGGTTGGTAACAACGTCCTAACTAAACTTGTATTCAACAATACTCGTAGCATCGATTTTGATATTGATATTTATGATGCTGTAAATCAAACACAGGTATTCCATCAAAACTATACTGCTGAAACTGATTGGCCTTTTAAACAGTCTGACCGTATTGATCTTCGCTCTGACAGATTTAAAAGCTCTGATTATGGTCAAAGACTTTATGATCTCTGCTCAAGAGCTGTAAAAGATATTATCTATGCGCTAGAGTGTCAAAATGTTACCGCAAGAGTTATCGATTTAGATGAAGACGATCTAATCATTAACCTTGGAAATGACAGTAACTTAAAAGAAGGTCAGATCTTTACCTTAATTCAACATTCTATAAGAAATGGAGATTTAGGTGATGAGTATGAATCTTATGATAAGACTTCAAGCAAGTACAAAGTCATAAGAGTATACCCTCGTACTGCAAGATTACATCCTATCAATATGCATCAAAACACCTTAAACATTAAGGCTAATGATTTAGTAACCATTCAATAATTTGTTTTCGGTATTGTATCAATTCATGATATTGATATAATACCGACACTATCTAAAAAAGTCCTTGTAGCTCAGTTGGATAGAGCGTTCGCCTCCTAAGCGAAAGGTCGCGCGTTCAATTCGCGCCAAGGACGCCACCTGTTAAATAAAGGTAAATACCTTACTTATTCCAAGTCCAAACATCTAATATATTTTATCTTTGTAATTTTTTTCTCATCAATTTAAGTTTGGCAATTAAAAGATCTTTTTATCTCCATCATTAATTTTGTAATCTCCATCATTTATGCTATAAATGATGGAGATAATTTAAAAATGAAGGAGATTACGAATGAGAGATTTTGACTATAGAGATGCCCCCAAAAAACTTCTAACTCCTGAAATTTTAAAGTTATTTGCTCAACTTTATGAGCATAAAGGCAAACAGGAACTTTTTATAGAAGCAAATATTGACGAACTAAAAACACTATTAAATGTAGCTCTAATTCAAAGTACAAGCTCATCGAACAGAATAGAAGGCATTTATACAAGTGATAAGCGTATGGAAGAGCTTGTAAATGAAAAATCTGAACCTCGCAACAGATCAGAACAGGAAATTGCAGGATACAGGTTTGTACTTTCCACCATACATGAAAGCTATGAATACATCAACTTAAATCCAAACATAATATTGCAACTGCACCGAGATCTATACTCATATGCAGATGTTGGAGGAACTTTTAAAAACACAGACAATATTATTCAAGAAACAGATGAAAGTGGTAATAAAAAAGTCAGATTTACCCCTGTCAAAGCATATGAAACAAAAGATGCAATAGAAAGGCTCTGTAATAATTTCAAAGAAGCTTGGTATGAGAATAAAATTGATAAAATCATTTTAATTCCGATGTTTATCTTAGACTTTTTATGTATTCATCCATTTAATGATGGAAATGGACGCATGAGTCGTCTTCTTACGCTTCTTCTTTTCTATAAAGCAGGCTTTATAGTAGGCAAATATGTAAGTATGGAAATGCTCATTGAAAAAACTAAAGATACCTATTATGAAGCTTTACTTGAAAGCTCTACGCATTGGCATGAAGGAACTAACAACTATGAGCCATTTGTTAAGTATTATCTTGGGATCTTACTTAAAGCTTACAATGAATTTGAAGAAAGAGTAGAACACTTGAAGCAACGTTCCTTATCCAAGACTGAGAGAATCAAAAATTTAATTGAGAAAAAAGTTGGAAAGATAACAAAAAAAGAAATTCTAGATTTCTGTCCTGATATCAGCAAAGTTACTATAGAACGTACTTTAACCGAACTTGTAAAAAAAGGTGAAATTACGAAAGTAGGTGCTGGACCTAATACAGCTTATGTACGTAGTTAACAGTATATCTCCATCATTTACCATAAAAATGATGGAGATAATTTTAAAATGAAGAAGATACAATTTTATTAACTTAGAGCTTTATTTCTGGAAGCTCAAAAGTCTTAATTACTTGTTTTTGCTCTTTAGAAATAATGACTACATAGCGATAGAGGTTCTTTTTAAAGCTATCAATGCCGTAGTTGCGTGACTCTACTTGAGAGACAGCTTTATCTAATAAGACATCTAGGCTGTCACCTTCTCTGTAGAGTTTAAGCTCAAACACGTAATAATTTAAATCTGATTTTACGATGATATCTGCTCTACCAGAGCCTGACAAACACTCTCTATCTACATTTGCACCTAGGATTAAAAACTCTCTGAAGATAATTTCTCTTAAGCTTTTCTCATTATTAAAGATTTTAGTATCTGTTGGTATGCCTTTTACCATAAAATCA
>CACZXZ010000030.1 GCA_902785325.1 uncultured Succinivibrio sp.
GACATGACAGTAACCTTAATCCACCCAGTAGCAATGGCAGAAGGCGAGCGCTTCGCTATTCGTGAAGGTGGTCGTACCGTAGGTGCTGGTGTTGTTGGTTCTATCATTGAATAATATCTAGTATTAGCTAGACGAGTCCGTAACGACTGTTGAGTCGTTACGGATTAATTGATCTTAAAGCAAACAAATATTTGCTTAACTATAAATAGGTTTTTTTATGTCAGAAACTACTAGCAACAAGAAAGTGCCTGCTAAAAAAGTAGCAGATAAAAAAGTTGCCACAACTGCTAACGGTGTTCAATTATTTGTTTCACCTACAGTGAGTGCTATTTTCTGGACAATCGCATTTTTAATTGTAGGTGCAGTAATTTTCGGTAATTATTACTACACTACTAATAATGTCTCTGAGTCAAATTTAGCTCGTTTAATTAGAGTTCTAATTGTAATTTTAGGATTCGTAATTGCTTTAGTTGTAGCTTTATTAACTAATAAAGGTCGTACCTTAGTTCAGTTTGCAAGACAATCATATACTGAGCTTAAAAAAGTTGTTTGGCCAACTAGACAAGAAGCAGTTCAAACTACATTTATTGTTTTTGTTGCTGTTTGTATCGTAAGCTTGTTCCTATATCTATGTGATATTGTATTTTTACAAGTTGTACGTTTGTTTACACTTTAATCTACTTCAGAGGACTTTATAAATGTCAGATTTGGATAAACTAGATGCTCCAGTTGCTGAAGCTCCAAGTGCAACTGCTGAACCTACCGCTAATGAAGTAGCTTCTGTAAATGATAAAAGCAACCAAGGCGGTGCTAAGACTAATTATTTTGGTGGCGATAAGTTCCGTTGGTATGTTATTCAAGCTTTCTCTGGTTTTGAGCAGAGAGTTGCTTTAACACTAGCAGAGCGCATCAAGATCCACCACATGGAAGATTACTTTGGCGAGATCCTTGTTCCTAAAGAGAAAGTTAAGGAAATTAAGGATGGTAAAAAGCGCGAAAGTGAGCGTAAGTTCTTCCCTGGTTACGTATTAGTAAACATGAGAATGACTTCAGAGTCATGGCAACTTGTTAAACACACAGATAGAGTATTAGGTTTCATCGGTGGTACAGCTGAAAAACCATTACCTATCACAGAAGCTGAAGCTAACAAGATCCTAAATCGCTTGAAGGAAACTGAGGATGCTCCACGTCCTAAGACCATGTTCGAAGTTGGTGAGCAGGTTAGAGCTATCGAAGGTGCATTCAAAGACTTCGTTGGTACCGTTGAAAAAGTCGATTACGAAAAGAATCGCCTAACTGTATCAATTGCAATTTTCGGTAGAGCAACTCCTGTTGAACTCGACTTTAACCAAGTTGAAAAAGATTTATAGTCCATTTCAAACAAAGGAGCATTAGCTCCTTTGTTTTCAACCCTGCCAAATATTAATTTCTCTAAAAATCAGATCGTTAATTTTAAAAGTCAAAAAAAACATTAATTTATTGATTAATTCATTGATCTGTGTCAAACATCTGTGTATAATCTCAAAGCTATTTTTTGCTCTTTTGCAAAAAATATTAGGTCATTTGACCAAAGGGAAGCGTGAAAAAGTCACGCGTCATCACCCACTTTCACAGAGGAAAACCTCAAAATGGCAAAGAAAGTTACTGCCTATATTAAATTACAAGTTGGTGCTGGTAATGCTAACCCAGCTCCTCCAGTTGGCCCTGCATTAGGTCAGCACGGTGTTAACATCATGGAATTCTGTAAGGCATTCAATGCTAAGACAGCTAACATGGAAAAAGGACTACCAGTTCCTGTAATTATCACCGTTTACCAAGATAAGTCATTTACCTTCGTTTCTAAGACCACTCCTGCTTCTTTCTTAATTAAGAAGACATTAGGTCTAAAGTCTGCATCTCACAAGCCAGGTACTGAAGTAGCTGGTAAGATCACTATGGATCAATGCAGAGAAATCGCAAAGGCAAAAGAGCCTGATATGACAGGTGCTGATATCGAAGCATCTGCACGTACTATCGCTGGTACTGCTCGTTCAATGGGCATTCAGGTGGAGGGTTAATTCAATGGCTAAAATCGCAAAGCGTTTAAAAGAAATTCGTGCAGCTGTTGATAAGACCAAACAGTACGAAGTTAAAGAAGGTTTTGAACTATTAAAGTCAACTGCTAAAGCTAAGTTCGTAGAGAGCGTTGATGTAGCAGTTCAATTAGGTATCGATGCAACTAAGTCTGATCAAAACGTTCGTGGTGCAACTGTATTGCCTCACGGTACTGGTAAGACTGTTCGCGTATTAGTATTCACTCAAGGTGAATTAGCAGAGCAAGCAAAGGCTGCTGGTGCTGATCACGTTGGTATGGATGAGTTAGCAGCAGAAATCAAGAAAGGCTTCGCTGATTTTGATGTTGTTATCGCTTCACCAGATGCAATGCGTGTTGTAGGTCAATTAGGTCAGATCCTAGGTCCACGTGGTTTAATGCCTAACCCTAAGGTTGGTACTGTTACCCGTGATGTTGCAACTGCTGTTAAGAATGCAAAAGCAGGTCAAGTTCGTTACCGTAACGACAAGGCTGGTAACATCCAGACTTCAATCGGTAAGGTAAGCTTCACTGCTGAGCAACTAGCTGATAACCTATCAGCTTTAATCGCAGCTATTGTTAAGCAAAAGCCTGCTTCAGCTAAGGGTACTTTCATTAAGAAGATTTGTGTATCAACAACTATGGGTGTTGGTTTAACAATCGATAAGAATACCTTAGGCGAAGATAAGAGCGCACAAGCTTAATCAACCTAGAGTTACTTACACCGTGGTACTAGGTGTATAAAGAATTTGGAAAGGGGGCTTTGCCGCCAAACCAAAGACCGCAAGGGGTAGTACCTTAATAATCTTGCGTAGGCGAAGGGAGTGTAAACTTCCTTCGGTGGTCCCGAAAGGGTATAGTCCACTATGGACATTCCAGGAGTCACTGCTAAAAATGGCATTGAATATCGAAGGCAAAAAGGCAATCGTTGCTGAAGTCGCCGAAGTAGCCAAGAAAGCTGTGTCAGCTGTTACTGCAGATTCATGCGGTATTCCAGTAGCATCTTTAACAAAACTTCGTAAAGAGGCTCGTGAGAACAATGTTTATTTACACGTTGTTCGTAACACTCTTTTAACTCGTGCTTTAGAAGGCACTGAGTTCGAGTGCATCAAGGATTCATGTAAGGGTCCAACCATCATTGGTTTATCCTTAGAGCATCCTGGTGCTGCTGCTAGAATCTTCAAGAACTTTGCAAAGACATGCGATGCATTCAAAGTTAAAGCTTTAGCTTTTGAAGGCAAAGCATATGACAGCAAAGACATTGACGTTCTTGCAACATTACCAACATACGAAGAGGCTATTGCTCACTTAATGGCAACCATGAAAGAGGCTGCTGCTGGCAAGCTTGTTCGTACTCTTGCTGCATTGGGCGAGAAGCTTGGTTCAGAAGGTGCTGCAGAATAATTGCAGCATAGCGATTTGGGGCTTTAAAAAGCCGATTGTTTTTTTCAGGCATAGCCTGGTTATTTTATAGGAAGATTTAAAATGGCTTTATCTAAGGATGAAATCATTGAGGCAATTGCTGCTCTATCAGTTACTGAAGTTGTAGAGTTAGTTAAGGCAATGGAAGAGAAGTTTGGCGTATCTGCAGCTGCTGCTGTAGCTGCTGCTCCTGCTGCTGGTGCAGCTGGTGCTGCAGAAGAGAAGACTGAGTTCGACGTAATGTTGAAGTCAGCTGGCGCTAACAAGATTGCTGTTATTAAGGCAGTTCGTACAGCAACTGGTCTAGGTCTAAAAGAGGCTAAGGACTTAGTTGAGTCAGCACCTGCTAAGGTTAAAGAAGCAATGCCAAAGGCAGACGCAGAAGCTTTAGTAAAGGCTTTAGTAGACGCTGGTGCAGAGGCTGCTTTAGCTTAATTGCTAGCTTCGAAAATAGGTTCGCATCGGACCTTTTGGTAGTGTAAAAGACTACTAAAAAATGTAACCCGAGCCCTCATTATTGGGGGTTCGGGTTCGATGCCTTAAAAAAACATAGATGCTAACGCATCCTTCCCGGAAACAGATCAAATAGAGGATCACCTATCCATGGTCTACTCCTACACTGAGCAAAAACGCATCCGTAAGGATTTTGGTAAGCGTGTAAAAGTATTAGATACTCCTTACTTATTAGCAGTACAATTAGACTCATTTAAACAATTTATTAGTTCAGATCCAAATAACGAAAACGGTTTGGTTGCAGCTTTTAAGAGCGTGTTCCCAATTAAGAGTTATTCTGGCAATGCTGAGCTATGCTATAACAGTTTCCACCTTGGAGAGCCAAAGTTTAATGTTCGCGAATGTATGATTCGTGGTACAACTTATTCAGCTCCATTAAAGGTAAATTTAAGCTTAGTAAGATACGAGAAAGATTCTCCTAAGACTGTTAAGGAGCGTATCGATCAAGACGTTTATATGGGCGAGATCCCATTAATGACCGAGAATGGTACCTTCATTGTAAACGGTACTGAGCGTGTCGTTGTATCTCAATTGCACAGAAGCCCAAGCGTATTCTTCGATAACGATAGAGGTAAGACTTATCCTGGTCGTATCTTATTCAGTGCACGTGTTATTCCTTACCGTGGTTCATGGTTAGATTTCGAGTTTGATCATAAAGATAACTTATTTGTTCGTATTGATCGTCGTCGTAAATTACCTGCAACTGTACTATTACGTGCATTAGGATATACAACAGAGCAGATCTTAGGCTTATTCTTCGATACTGTTGAAATCGAATTTAAGTCCAACAAGATCACTATGGAACTAGTTCCTGAATCTCTACGTGGTGAAACTGCATCCTTTGATATTAAGATTGGCAAGGATGTTATCGTAGAGAAGGGCATGAAGATCACTGCTCGTCACGTACGTCAGTTAAAGAAGGCTGAAGTAACATCTCTAGAAGTTCCAGCAGAGTACTTATTAGACAAGATCATTGCAAAAGACTATAAGAATAAAGCTGGCGAAGTTGTTCTTGCAGCAAATACTCAATTAAATGAGGACAACCTAAAAGCAATTGCTGAAGCAGGTCTAAAGAAGATTGAGATCCTTTACACTTCAGCTGTTGATGAAGGTTCATTTATTGCTGAT
The DNA here is from genome assembly GCA_902785325.1 of uncultured Succinivibrio sp. Taxonomy (GTDB): domain Bacteria; phylum Pseudomonadota; class Gammaproteobacteria; order Enterobacterales; family Succinivibrionaceae; genus Succinivibrio. Next base: position 5,135 of record CACZXZ010000030.1, read on the forward strand.
ACTTTACGTAACGACACTACTCGTGACTTAACTTCACCTGAAGCTGATAAGAACGCTGCATTATTCGAAATCTATAAGATGATGCGCCCTGGTGAAATCCCAACAGTTGAAGCTGCTGAAACTCTATTTAAGAACTTATTCTTCGCTGAGGATAGATACGATTTATCATCAGTTGGTCGTATGAAGTTCGATAGCCGCTTTGTTGAGGAGAAGAACTTTAAGGCAGGTGTTGAGCGTTTATTAGTATCAGAAGATGCTCAAATTAACACAGTAGATTCTTGCTTATCAGTAGTTGATGGCTTTGTTTATGCTCAATATCCACAAATCGTTGATGCAATCAAGCCTTTATTAGATGCTGCTGAAGTTGAATGCATGCCTAATACTACTCCAGAGCGTAGTGCTGATAAATTGCTAGGATTCTTAGATAATATTCTAATTCCTGCAAAGAAAGATCAGATGCTAACTGCAGCTGAGAGATTATTACACAAAGTTAAGATTCAGCCTAAAGATGGTGAAGCTTACACTTATGACAGAGCAATCATTCTTCCTTTATCAGTTCTTGAGTTAACAGCTTCTGCTAAGACTCTTGATGGTAAAGTTACCGATGCTAAGGGTAAAGAGATCAACTTAGATACTTCATTCATTGAGAATGAGGCTTCTCGTGGTACTCTAAATAACTCTGATATCATTAAGGTAATTCGTTACTTAGTTAAGATCCGTAATGGTAAAGAGACAATCGACGATATCGATCACTTGGGTAACCGTCGTATTCGCTCTGTTGGCGAAATGGCTGAAAACCAATTCCGTATTGGTTTAGTACGTGTTGAGAGAGCTGTAAAAGAGAGATTATCATTAGGTGATCTTGATAATACAACTCCACAAGAATTGATCAACGCAAAGCCAATTTCTGCTGCGATTAAAGAATTCTATGGCTCAAGCCAGTTATCTCAATTCATGGATCAAAACAATCCATTGTCAGAGGTAACTCATAAGCGTCGTATTTCTGCTTTAGGTCCTGGTGGTTTAACCCGTGAGAGAGCAGGCTTCGAGGTACGTGACGTTCACCCAACTCACTATGGTCGTTTATGTCCTATTGAGACTCCTGAAGGTCCAAACATCGGTTTGATTAACTCTCTATCAGTGTTTGCTCGTTGCAATGACTATGGCTTCTTAGAGACTCCATATAGATTCGTAAAAGATGGTGTTGTTACTGAAGAGTTCCAATACTTATCAGCAATTGACGAAGGTCAATACGTTATAGCACAGGCTAATACCGATCTTGATGAAAATGGCAAGATCCTATCTGATTATGTACAGTGCCGTTATAAGGGCGAATCAGAAGTTAGACGTGCACAAGATGTTCAATTTATGGACGTTTCTCCACAGCAGATTATTTCTGTTGCTGCAGCATTAATTCCATTCCTTGAGCACGATGACGCTAACCGTGCATTGATGGGTGCAAACATGCAACGTCAGGCTGTTCCTACAGTTCGTTCAGAGAAACCATTTGTAGGTACAGGTATGGAGCGTGCAGTAGCTGTTGACTCAGGTGTATCAATCATCGCTAAGCGTGGTGGTGTAATTCAACACGTTGATGGTGGTCGTATTGTTGTAAGAGTTAATATCGATGAGATTGAAGGCGATAAAGACGCAGGTATCGATATTTACAACTTAATTAAGTACACCCGTTCAAATCAGAATACCTGCATTAACCAACGCCCATGCGTTTCATTAAATGAAAAGGTTAAAGCTGGTGACGTTATTGCTGATGGTTCATCAACAGATATGGGTGAGTTAGCTCTTGGCCAAAACATGAGAATCGCTTTCATGCCTTGGAACGGCTACAACTATGAGGACTCTATCCTTGTATCAGAGCGTGTAGCTGCAAAAGATCGCTTAACCACAATTCATATTGAAGAAATGTCATGTATCGCTCGTGATACTAAGCTAGGCCCTGAGGAAATCACTGCTGATATTCCTAACGTAGGCGAAGCTGCTTTATCTAAGTTAGATGAGGCTGGTATCGTATACGTTGGTGCTGAAGTTGTAGGTGGCGATATCTTAGTTGGTAAGGTAACCCCTAAGGGTGAAACCCAGCTAACTCCTGAAGAGAAGTTATTAAGAGCTATCTTCGGTGAGAAGGCATCAGAAGTTAAGGATTCTTCATTACGTTTACCAAACGGTGAAACTGGTACTGTTGTTGATGTTCAAATCTTCACTCGTGAAGGTGTTGAGAAAGACAAGAGAGCAAAAGAAATTGAAGAGATGCATTTAAATCAAGCTAAGAAAGATTTAGATGAAGAATTTAGTTTCTTAACTCAAGGTCTAATGCATCAAGTTCGTGTTCATTTAGTAAAGAATGGCATGAAGCAAGAAGCTGTTGATGCTTTAGCTGATGAAGACTTATTAAAGCAAACTCTAAGCGATGATAAGGCTCAAAGACAACTTGAAGAGTTCTCTGCTCGTCTAGAAAACTTTGCCCAAGAGTACAAGGACAAGTTTGAAGCTGAGAAGAAGAAGATCACCGATGGTGATGATTTAACTCCAGGTGTTCTAAAGATTGTTAAGGTATATGTTGCTGTTAAACGTCGTATTCAGCCTGGTGATAAGCTAGCTGGTCGTCACGGTAACAAGGGTGTTATTTCAAGAATTAACCCTATTGAAGATATGCCTTACGATGAGACTGGTCGCCCAGTAGATATGGTTCTAAACCCTCTAGGTGTGCCTTCTCGTATGAACATCGGTCAGGTTCTTGAAGTTCACTTAGGCTTAGCAGCTAAGGGTATTGGTGAGAAGATCAACAAGATGTTGATCCAACAGAAGGCTATTGCTGAAATTCGTAAGACCTTACAAGAGATCTACGATTTAGGTGATACCTCTCAGAAGGTTGATATTTCATCAATGTCTGATGACGAAGTAATGGTACTTGCTAACAACTTACGTGATGGTTTACCTGTAGCAACTCCTGTATTCGATGGTGCTCAAGAAGAGAACATTAAAGAGATGTTGCGTATGGCAGATTTACCTGAGTCAGGTCAGATGACCTTATTCGATGGTAGAACTGGTCGTCCATTTGAACGTAAAGTAACAGTTGGTTACATGTACATGCTTAAGTTGAATCACTTAGTTGATGACAAGATGCATGCTCGTTCTACTGGTTCATACTCATTAGTAACTCAGCAGCCACTTGGTGGTAAAGCTCAGTTCGGTGGTCAGCGTTTCGGTGAAATGGAAGTTTGGGCACTTGAAGCATACGGTGCTGCATATACACTTCGTGAAATGCTTACTGTTAAGTCTGATGACGTTAATGGTAGAACTAAGATGTATAAGAATATTGTTGACGGTAAGTACACTATGGAAGCTGGTATTCCTGAGTCATTCAATGTTCTATTACGTGAAATTCGTTCACTTGGTATCAATATCGATCTTGTCCGCAAGGAATAAGTTTCAAGATGTGGGGGAGTAATCCCCCATTGTGGCGACAACAATAGGAGAAACTGTTGTGAGCAATATGGAAAACGGTCAAAACGACGACCTTTTAGAAGGTTTAGTTAATCAGACTCCAGTAGCTAAAACCGAAGATGCACCAATTGATCTTGAGATTAGCGATAGCTTAGGTAAATTTGCTAATCGTAGCAATGCATTTAAGCAACGCCTTGAAGATTTTGATGCAATCAAAATTGGTTTAGCTTCACCTGAGATGATCCGTGCATGGTCTTATGGCGAGGTAAAGAAGCCTGAGACTATTAACTATCGTACATTTAAACCAGAGCGTGATGGTTTATTCTGTGCTAAGATTTTCGGACCTATTAAAGACTATGAGTGTTTATGCGGTAAGTACAAGCGCTTAAAACACCGTGGTACTATCTGTGATAAGTGTGGCGTTGAAGTAACTCAGGCTAAAGTACGTCGTGAGCGTATGGGTCACATTGAGTTAGCTTCCCCAGTTGCACATATTTGGTATTTAAAATCACTACCATCTCGTATCGGTTTAATGCTTGATATGAAGTTACGTGATATTGAAAGCGTACTTTATTTTGAGAGCTATGTTGTAACAGATCCAGGTATGACTGAATTATCTGAGCGTCAGTTACTAACCGAAGAGCAGTATGTAGATGCATTATCTAAGTATGGTGATGATTTCACCGCTAAGATGGGTGCTGAGGCTGTTCTAGACTTATTAAAGCAAATTAATCTTGAGGAAGAATTAAAAGCTGTACGTGAGGCTTTAGATTCAACTTCTTCAGAGTCAAATCGTAAAAAGTTTGCTAAGCGCTTAAAGCTAATTGAATCATTTATCAATTCAGGTAACAAGCCAGAGTGGATGATCTTAACTGTATTACCAGTTCTACCACCTGATTTACGTCCATTAGTTCCACTAGACGGTGGTCGTTTTGCTACATCTGATTTGAACGATTTATATCGTCGTGTTATCAACCGTAACAATCGTTTAAAGAGATTGTTAGAGTTAGCTGCTCCTGAGATCATCGTACGTAACGAAAAGCGTATGTTACAAGAGTCTGTTGATGCCTTAATGGATAACGGTCGTCGTGGTCGTGCAATCACTGGTTCAAACAAGCGTGCCTTAAAGTCACTTGCTGACATGATTAAGGGTAAGCAAGGTCGTTTCCGTCAGAACTTATTAGGTAAGCGTGTTGACTACTCAGGTCGTTCTGTAATTACTTGCGGACCTTTCTTACGTCTACACCAATGCGGTCTTCCAAAGAAGATGGCTATTGAGTTATTCAAGCCATTTATCTATGGCCGTTTAGAGTTACGCGGTTTAGCTACTACCATCAAAGCTGCTAAGAAGATGGTAGAAAGAGAAGATCCAATCGTATGGGATGTATTAGACGAAGTAATTCGTGAACATCCTATTATGTTGAACCGTGCTCCTACCCTTCACAGATTAGGTATTCAAGCTTTCGAGCCTGTTCTAATCGAAGGTAAAGCAATTCGTCTACACCCTCTAGTATGTCCAGCATTCAACGCTGACTTCGACGGTGACCAGATGGCGGTTCACGTACCTCTAACTCTAGAAGCACAGTTAGAAGCTCGTGCCCTAATGATGTCTACAAACAATGTATTGTCTCCAGCTTCTGGTGACCCAATCATTGTTCCTGCACAGGACGTTGTATTAGGTCTATACTACATGACCCGTATGAGAATCGGTGCTCGTGGTGAGGGATTAATTTTAACTGATGCCAAAGAAGCAGAGCGTCTATACAAGGCAGATCAAGTTGATTTCCACGCACGTATTGCATGTCGTGTAAATTACTTTGAAAAGAATACTGATACAGGTGAATTTGTTGAGCACAACGAATTACGTCTAACCACAGTTGGTCGTGCAATGTTGTCTCTAATTTTACCTAAGGGATTATCTTTTGATTTAATCGATCCTCCAGCAGAAGGCGTAACTCAAGAGAACATCCACGAAATCTTGTCACAAAAGAATTGGTTTACTCATGTTTCTAACCAACCTCTTGGCAAGAAGAAGATCGGTGCATTATTAAATAACTGCTATCATAAGTTAGGTCTAAAGGACACTGTAATGTTCGCTGACCACATTATGTATACCGGTTTTGCTAATGCAGCTATTTCTGGTTCATCAGTTTGCGTTGATGATATGTTAATCCCTAAGGAGAAACAGACAATTATTTCATCAGCACAAAAAGAAGTGATGTCAATTCAAAGTCAGTACGAGAATGGTCAGATCACTCCTGGTGAGAGATACAACAAGGTTATCGACGTATGGTCAAATGCAAATGATAAAGTTGCTAAGGCCATGATGGCAAACCTATCTACTCAGACTGCTAAGAACATTCTTGGTGAGGAAGAGAAAGAATCATCCTTCAACAGCATCTACATGATGGCTGACTCTGGTGCTCGTGGTTCTCCAGCTCAGATCCGTCAGCTAGCTGGTATGCGTGGTTTGATGGCTAAGCCTGATGGTTCTATTATCGAAACCCCTATTACTGCAAACTTCCGTGAAGGCTTGAACGTACAGCAGTACTTCATTTCAACTCACGGTGCTCGTAAGGGTCTTGCTGATACCGCATTGAAGACAGCTAACTCAGGTTACTTAACTCGTCGTTTAGTTGACGTAGCACAAGACATGGTAATTACTGAGGACGATTGCGGTACCGATGATGGTCTAGAGATTACTCCACACGTTAACGGCGGTGATGTAATTGAAACCTTACGTGACAGAGTATTAGGTAGAACTCTTGCAGCTGACGTTCTAAAACCAGGTTCTAAGGAAGTTCTAATTCCTAAGGGTTCATTACTAGACGAGAAACTATGCAGCGTATTAGAGGCTCATAGCGTTGATCGTGTAAAGGTACGTTCACCTATTACATGTAAGACTAAGTTTGGTATCTGTGCTAAGTGCTATGGTCGTGATTTAGCTCGCGGTCACTTAGTAAATCCTGGTGAAGCAGTTGGTGTTATTGCAGCTCAGTCAATCGGTGAGCCTGGTACACAGTTAACCATGCGTACCTTCCACATCGGTGGTGCAGCATCTCGTGCAGTAGCTGAATCTGGTGCTACCGTAAGAAATAGCGGTATTATCAGAATTGAGAATTCAAAGGTAGTAACCAACACTGAAGGCAAGCAAGTTGTAACTTCTCGTCAATCAGAGTTATTTGTTATCGATGAGTTTGGCTCAGTTAAGGAAAGCCACAAGATCCCTTACGGTGCCGTATTAGAGGTTAAGGAAGGCGATCAAGTTAAGGTTGGTCAAACTGTAGCTCGTTGGGATCCTCATACTCACCCAATTATTTCTGAAGTTCACGGTTTCATTAAGTACACAGATATTATTGAAGGCGTAACTGTTGATAAGAAAGAAGACGAAGCATTAGGTATTTCTTCAATCGAAGTTAGAGAAATGGCTGCTCGTCCAACACAGGGTAAAGAGAAGAGACCTTCTGTTAAGATCGTTGACCAAAAGGGTGAAGACGTTCTAATTCCTGGTACTACAGTAGCAGCTCAGTACATGTTACAGGCTAAAGCTATTGTTCAAATTCAGGATGGCGCAGAGATCAATATCGGTGACGTTATCGCACGTATTCCTCAGGTTGCTGGCGGTACTAAGGATATTACCGGTGGTCTACCTCGTGTTGCAGACTTGTTCGAAGCACGTGCTCCTAAAGAGCCAGCTATTTTAGCTGAGATTTCAGGTACTATTACCTTCGGTAAGGAAACTAAATCAAAGCGTCGCTTAGAGATCACCCCTGCATTAGGTGCAGTTGATGAGTTTGGCATGCCAGTTCAACCTCATGACGAGATGATCCCTCTATCACGTAACTTAAACGTATTCGAGGGTGAAACTGTAACTAAGGGCGAAATGATCGCTGAAGGTCCTGAGTCACCACACGATATCTTAAGATTACGTGGTGTTAACGCTGTAGCTAACTACATTGTTAACGAGGTTCAAGACGTTTACCGCTTACAAGGTGTTAAGATTAACGATAAGCACATTGAAGTTATCGTTCGTCAGATGTTACGTAAGTGCGAAATTCTTGATCCAGGTGAGTCAACAGAGTTCCTAAAGGACGAAATTGCTGAAGTTTCACGTGTACGTACTGTAAACGAGAGACTAGAGGCTCAAGGCAAGAAGCCTGTAATTTACAGACACATTCTAATGGGTCTAACCAAGGCTTCCTTAAGCACCGACAGCTTCATTTCAGCTGCATCCTTCCAGGAAACAACTCGTGTATTAACCGAGGCTTCTGTTGAAGGTAAGGTTGATGAATTACGTGGTCTAAAGGAAAACGTAATCGTAGGTCGTCTAATTCCTGCTGGTACTGGTTACAAGTACCACAAGCAGCGTAGAGAAGAGCTTGAGAGAATGAAGAATGCTCAGTCTCAAGAGAAGGTATCTACCGATGAGTTAGAGAAGCAGTTAAGTGCTGCTTTAGAGGCTGTTGATTCAACTTCCGTTGGCGACAACAACTAACCTTAAAAAAAGATTAAATAAAATGCCCTCTCCTATTTAGGTTTGGGCATTTTTTATATATAGTGTATGAAGTTAATGAAATGTTAAGGAGATAAAAATGAGTGATGTAAAGATTGTATCAACCACTAAAGCCCCAGCAGCAATTGGTCCTTATGTACAAGGCAAAATTGTAAATGGATTCTTATTTGCTTCAGGTCAAATTCCTTTAGTTCCAAGCACTGGTGCTTTAGCAGAAGGTGGCATTGAGGAGCAAACAAGACAAGCTCTTACTAACGTAAAAGCTTTAGTTGAAGCTGCTGGCTCTGATTTATCAAAAGTTGTAAAGACAACCTGTTTCTTAAAAGATATCAACGACTTTGCAGCTTTTAACGCAGTATATGCTGAGTTCTTTAAAGAAAATGCTCCTGCTCGTTCTTGCGTTGGTGGTATCGATTTACCTAAAGGCGCATTGTGCGAAGTAGAAGTTATCGCTGCAGTTTAAATAATATTGACTCTCAGAAAATCCTCTGAGAGTTTTATTGTATTCGTGGATAATTCATGAAACTACTAGCCATCCTAACTCAACCTTATCTAAATAAAACCGCCTATAAGACTTTTGAAGACTTAATTACTAGAGCTCTTGAGAACAATGAACTTGAAGAGTTATGTTGTTTTTTTACTTCAAAAGCCGCTTTAATTAGCGTATTAAAAACAAAAGTTGCTCAAGCATATGGAGCTGATTTTGATGACAAGCAGTTTGAGCATGTACAAAACTTCTTGATATCGTTAAAACCAAAGGCAAATTTACTAGTATGTGGTAGGGCTTTTAACTCCTTAGAGTTTGAGAAAGATTCTTTAAATCCAAACTTTGAATTGTCAGGAAATGTAGAAATGTCCATGATGATTAGCGAGTATGACAAGGTGATTGAGTTTTGATGAAAAATATCTTGGTAGTATTAAGCTCAGATCCTCTAAAGTCAGATCTCTATGAGCAAGGCATAGAAGTAACGCTTAATTTAGCTGATGCTGAAGTTAGTGTTGAAGCATATTTTGAAGGAGAATTTTTGAAGGCTCTAAAAGAAGCTTCTAATGACAGCATCTTCTATAAGAAGTTAAAACAAATCAATTTGTATGAAGTAAAGTGCAGTTCGAATGACAAGGCTTTATCTTTAGCAGAGGATTTTGATTTGCATCTAGTTAATCCAAAGGGTTATTTTTCACAATTTAAAAAAATAGTGGTTTTCTAGCATGTTAGTGCACTTAGTATTTAATAAAGTATCATTAAAGCAAGCCTGTGAAAATGCGACGACAGGTGATGCAATTGCTCTTATATTTGATGGCTCAAAGGCTGAAATAGAAAATAATGATCTTGAAAATTCTCTGCAGGATAGAGCTGTAAAAATAATTACTGCAGGTGAAAATGATAGCTTGTATAAGTTAATCTTTAATAAAGATAGTATTACTAAAAGTTACTACTAAATGCATTTAAACAACTGCAATTAGCAATTTACTAATTGCAGTTTCAATCTAATTAGATTAAAGATACAAAGAATTCTTTTAGAAGATTGGCTTTAGTTTCTACAGTATCTAAATCTAACCATTCTGACTCTGTATGAGCATCTCCACCAATACCACCAAATCCATCTAAAACAGGAGTTTTAGTTTGGGAAATATGGTTGCCATCTGAAACAGCACCTGATCTTACAAAGGTAGTTTTGATAGAGAGTTTCTTTGCAACGGCAGCTATTTTTTGTTTTAGTTCTTCAGTTTTTTCAAACTCTTCCATTGCAGGATTGATCAATAAGACATCATAATTGGCTTTGATATCTTGTCCAAAAGGAGTTTCAAATTCCTTTTTAAACTTAGCAAAAAACTCGTCACACTGTTTAGAAGTCCAAAAACGAACATCAATACGTGCAAAACAATCCTCAGCTATTGCATTTGCAATAAGTCCACCTTGAATTACTCCGAAATTCACAGTTACATTTTCATTTGCTAAGGCATTGATCCTTTGAATGCAGTTTGCCATTGCATTGATGGCTGAACGTCCCTTTTCAGGACAAGCACCAGCGTGAGCACCTCTACCTTTTAACTTAATATCAATGTGAGAGATACCTTTTCTTTGAGAGGTAAAAGCACCAAGTTCACTTTGACCTTCACAAATCAGAGCATAGCGACTCTTTTTGGCAATATCATCAATCCAAGCTGAGGATTTTGTAGAGCCTGTTTCTTCATCTGGATTAAAGCAAATAGCAATTTTTACTTTCTTTAATTGCTCAGGATCTAGTTTAGATAAGGCCCAAAGAATGATGAGGTCACCATCTTTCATATCAAAAACACCAGGACCAAAAGCTTTATTGCCAACTACCTTAAAAGGACGTTTTAAAGCTTCACCTTCTTTGAAAACAGTGTCCATGTGACCTACTAATAATACATCGTAGCTATCAGCATCTTTGCAATTAGTTACAAAAAGACCATTGCCAACACTAGGACCTAAATCAACTATTTCTGTATAGAAACCAGCTTCTTTGTAAAAAGATTGCAAGGTTAAAGCAACTTTAGTTACACCTTGAGTATTTACCGTTCCAGAGTCGATGTTAACTATAGCTTCTAACTTGCTTAAAAAGTCATTTAAATTTGTAATCTTAGACATGTGTTCACCTACTAAAATGTAGTCTTTTTAATAATTAGTTTACCTATTCCTTGCACTATAGAAATTATCAATAATACAACTGCTACCACTAACCAAATCATGTCGCGGTAACCCATTTGATAGCCGTAGCGGATAGCAAAATCACCAATACCACCAGCTCCTATGGCACCTGCAATAGCAGTGATACCAATAAAACTTACAAAAGTAATCATGGTTACTCTAGTGATACCAGGAATTGACTCTCTTAAATAAACGCCAAAGATGATTTCTAGCGGTCTTAACCCCATAGCCTTACTTGCTTCAATTAAACCTGAATCTAAATGGGATAACACAGATTCAATTTGACGAGAAAAGAAAGGTACGGTGCCAAATATCAGTGCTACAAATGATCCTGTAAGACCAGATCCTGTACCAACAATTGCTCTTGATAATGGAATGAGTAATACCATTAAGATAATGAAAGGAATAGCGCGCAATACGTCAATGGCTCTATCAAAGAAGATATAGACGAATCTATTCTCTAAGATACCACCCTTTTTACAAACCACTAAGAGTACACCAATTACAACACCTAAAACCCAAGCAATGGTTCCTGACACTAATACCATAATTAGGGTATCAAGAAGGCTAGAGTAAAACTCTTCACTTAAACGCTCAAAATTTGGCAACAAAGTATTAACTAGATTTTCCATTATTTTATTCTCTCTAAAGAAACGCCCATCTTACGGATGAATTCAAGCGCTGGTTCAATATCTTGATTTGGCTCTTTACCAAAGAGTTGAACACATAGTTGACCAAATGGCTTTTCTTCAATGTAATCAATATTGCCATATAAAATGTTAGCTTCTATACCGAAGTTTGCGTATAGTCTACTCATTAGAGGTATGGCTGTGGCATTACCTGTATAAGTAAGATGATAAACAGGTAGGTTCTCATCAATAAATTCTAACTTTCCTTTGGTATGTAATAGCTTTAAGAAGTTCTCGCTAGAGCCTGAGGTTTCAATAAATTTTTTACCAAGCTCTGTCTTAGGATTTGCAAAAAGCTCATACACATCATTGCACTCAACAACTTCTCCATTTTCCATTATGGCCGCTCTATGGCAGATATCTTTTACTACAGACATTTGATGAGTAATGATCACAATGGTAAGCTTAAGTTGCTCATTAAGGGTTTTAAGTAATTTTAAGATAGAGGCGGTAGTTTTGGGATCTAAAGCAGAAGTTGCTTCATCGCATAACAAGATTTTAGGATCGCAAGCTAAAGCTCTAGCAATAGCTACACGTTGCTTTTGACCGCCTGATAATTGAGATGGATGAACATAAGCTTTATCACTTAACTCAACTAACTCTAATAACTTTGTGATCTTCTTAATGCGATCTTCTTTTTTCATACCTGTACGCTTTAAAGGCATATCTATATTGTCAAATACAGTTCGAGAAGGCATCAAATTAAAGTGCTGGAAAATCATTCCAATAGATTGTCTGACAGAGGACAATTCTTTGTCAGAATAATCAGTAATGTCTTCACCATCGATAATGACTTTGCCACTATCTGGTTTTTCAAGCAGATTGATACAACGAACTATGGTACTTTTACCAGCTCCTGAAAAACCTATAACTCCGAATATCTCACCTTGTTTAATATTCAAAGATACATCTTTTACGGCATGAACTTTGCCTTTGGAGGTATCAAAATATTTTTCGATATGTTCAAGCTTTATCATTGATTTTATTCTATCTATAGTAAGTTAATGCTGTACACACTATGTGTGTTTTAAGTTTTTGATCTTTCTTTTTTTCTAAGATCTTTTGATTTTGAATGTCAATTTTACTATATCTTCATCAAGGTTGTTTTAATAAGCAAGATAACCTTTTGTATAAAACTATAAAAAAAGTCCCTCGTAAGGGACTTATTCTATAAATATCTGCCTTTACAAGCGCTATTGCTACCAAGCAGAGATATAGCCACCGTCATAAGCTGTATTGATAGTGTTCTTTACGTTATCAGATCTAAAAGCCTTAACCACTTTTTGGTAAATAGGGTTATCTTTGTCTTCAGTACGTGCAACGATAACATTTACATAAGGATTGTCTTCACCTGTTGCTTTAGGATCTTCAGAAAAGATTGCATCAGTAGGCTTTAACTTTGCAGTGTAGGCATTACCTCCGTTGATGCAGGCAGCATCAATATCAGGAAGAATGTTTGCTAGTACACCAGACTCAGCCTCTCTAATTTCAATTTTAACGTTATATTTTGTAATATCAGCTTTAGTTGGTACGTATCCTTTTGCTGGATCAACTTCAATTAGACCTGCTGCTTCTAGAAGTTTTAAAGAACGACCGCCATTAGTTAAATCTGATGGAATACCAATAATGGAGCCGTCTTTGATATCAGATACTGATTTAATTTTGTTCTTATTGTTATATAGTCTGATAGGAGCAATTAAAGTTTGGCAAATAGGAGTTAATTTATAGCCATTGCGTTCTATATCATTATTTAAGAATGCTACGTGCTGGAAGGCATTAAGATCAATCTCTTTGTCTGATAAAGCACGGTTAGGAGTAGCGTAATCAGAGAATTTTACTAGTTTAACTTGAATTTTATCTTTAGCTAAATTCTTATTTACATCATCCCAATGCAAGTTGTAATCACCTACAACACCAATTTTAACTACGGTTACACCGTCATCTGCTTTCTTATCTCCACAGCCAGTTATAGTAATGCTTAATGCTGCGATAGTAGCAGCGATGCAAAGCTTAATTGATTTCATAATATCTCTTACCTCAAACAAAATTTAATAAATTATTGATGAGTAAATTATTAATAAAATGCCAAATAAACGCAAATACTATATATCTATAGCTTGCTATAGAAAATAACTATATTAATAGACAATTAATAGACAAAAAATTGCTAATTAATTCAATGTAATAGAAAAAAGAATGAAACAAGGGTAGATTATGGTAAAAAAAGGCATGTTTAAGCTAAAAAAAACAATTGACCTTAGGTTTTATTTTGTATTAAAATCCATAAGCTCAAATTTTTGTATTGAGTGAAATAGTAAGATCTGTCCATTTCGGACTAACAGGAGATTTTATTTAATGTCTACTATTAATCAGTTGGTTCGCAAGCCACGCGTTAAAGTAGTTTCTAAGAACAAGGTTCCAGCATTGGAAGCTTGCCCACAGAAACGTGGCGTTTGCACCCGTGTATACGCTGTTAAGCCTAAAAAGCCTAACTCAGCAATGCGTAAAGTATGTCGTGTTCGTTTAACTAATGGTTTTGAAGTTACTTCATACATTGGTGGTGAGGGTCACAACCTTCAGGAGCACTCAGTTGTAATGATTCGTGGTGGTCGTGTTAAGGACTTACCAGGTGTTCGTTACCACACCATCCGTGGTTCTTTAGACTGCGCAGGTGTTAAAGATCGTAAACAGTCTCGCTCTAAATATGGTGTAAAGAAGCCTAAGGCTTAATACATCCTTAAAGAGTAAGGCCAAACAATTTTTTTAGATAATTTTAGGTTTTGGAAAACCCTGAAATTAGAGGATATATAAATGCCAAGACGTCGTGAAGTTGCTCAGCGTAAAATTTTACCTGATCCAAAATTCAACTCTGAGTTATTAGCAAAGTTTATTAATGTCGTAATGCTAGATGGCAAGAAGTCAATTGCTGAAGCTATCGTATATGGCGCATTAGACACCATTTCTGAGAAGACAGGCAAGGACCACCTCGCCCTGTTCGAAGAGGCCCTTGAGCACATCCGCCCAGACGTAGAAGTTAAGTCTCGTCGTGTAGGTGGTGCAAACTATCAAGTTCCAGTAGAAGTTCGTCCTGCACGTGGTAACGCATTAGCAATGCGTTGGTTAGTTGATGCAGCTCGTGGTCGTCACGAGAAGAGCATGGCTGCACGTTTAGCTGCTGAAATGGCAGATGCAGTTGAGAACAAAGGTACTGCTGTTAAGAAGCGTGAAGATGTTCACCGCATGGCTGAGGCTAACAAGGCATTCAGTCACTTCCGTTGGTAGTACTCTAGGAGATATATTACTATGGCACGTCAAACAGCTATTAATATGTATCGTAATATCGGTATCAGTGCTCACATTGATGCTGGTAAGACTACAACTACTGAGCGTATTCTTTTCTATACCGGTAAGAGCCACAAGATCGGTGAGGTTCATGATGGTGCTGCTACCATGGACTGGATGGAACAAGAGCAAGAGCGTGGTATTACTATTACCTCTGCTGCTACCACTTGTTTCTGGCACGGTATGAGCGGTCAGTGGAAAACTCCATATCGTTTCAATATTATTGATACCCCAGGTCACGTTGACTTTACTGTTGAAGTAGAGCGTTCAATGCGTGTTCTTGATGGTGCAGTTATGGTTTACTGCGCTGTAGGTGGTGTTCAGCCTCAGTCTGAGACCGTATGGCGTCAGGCTCAAAAGTACAAGGTTCCTCGTATTGCTTTCGTTAATAAGATGGACCGTACTGGTGCTAACTTCCTACGTGTTGTTGATCAAATCAAGACTCGTTTAAAGGGCAACCCAGTTCCTCTAATGTTACCTATTGGTAAAGAGGATTCATTCATCGGTGTTGTTGACCTAATTAAGCGTAAGGCTATCGACTGGGATGAGGCTTCACAAGGTATGAAGTTCGAGTACACCGATATCCCTGCAGATATGGTTGAAGATGTTGAAGAGTGGCGTGGCAAGTTAGTTGAAGCTGCAGCTGAAGCTAACGACAAGCTAATGGATAAGTTCTTTGGTGGCGAAGAGTTAACCGAAGAAGAAATTAAGGCTGGTTTACGTGAGCGTACATTACGCAACGAAATCATCCCTATGTGCTGCGGTTCTGCATTTAAGAACAAGGGTGTTCAAGCAATGCTTGACGCTGTTGTTGATTATTTACCATCACCAGCTGATGTACCTGATGTTGAAGGTAAGACTTTAGATGGTCAGCCAGATACTCGTAAGGCAGATGATAAGGCTCCATTCTCAGCTTTAGCATTCAAGTTAGCTACTGACCCATTCGTTGGTAACTTAACCTTCTTACGTTGCTATTCAGGTGTTATCAATTCAGGTGATACCGTTCTAAACTCAGACAAGCAAAAGCGTGAGCGTTTTGGTCGTCTAGTTCAGATGCACGCAAACAACCGTATCGAGATTAAAGAAGTTTTCGCAGGTGATATTGTTGCTGCTATCGGTCTTAAGGAAACCACCACTGGTGATACCCTATGTGACCCAGAGCACCCAATTTTACTTGAGTCAATCGAGTTCCCAGAGCCAGTTATCTCTGTAGCTGTTGAGCCTAAGACAAAAGCTGACCAAGAAAAGATGGCATTAGCTTTAAACCGTCTAGCTCAAGAAGATCCTTCATTCCGTGTTCACACCGATGAAGAGTCAGGCCAGACCATTATTTCAGGTATGGGTGAGCTACACTTAGATATTATTGTTGACCGTATGCGTCGTGAGTTTAAGGTTGAGTGTAACGTAGGTAAACCACAAGTAGCATATCGTGAAACAATCAAGGCTAAGGTTGAGCAAGAAGGTAAATTCGTACGTCAGTCTGGTGGTCGTGGTCAATACGGTCACTGCTGGTTACGTATCGAGCCTCTTGAGCAAGGTAAAGGCTACGAGTTTGTCAACGAGATCGTTGGTGGTGTTATTCCTAAGGAATACATCCCAGCTATTGATAAGGGCGTTCAAGAGCAGATCGCTAACGGTGTAATGGCTGGTTACCCAGTTGTTGACGTTAAGGTTACTGTATTTGACGGTTCTTTCCACGAAGTTGACTCATCTGAAATGGCATTCAAGATTGCTGCTTCTATGGCTTTCAAAGATGGTTTCAAGAAGGCACAACCTGTTCTTCTAGAGCCTTTAATGAAGGTTGAAGTTGATACTCCTGAAGAGTACATGGGTGATGTTATCGGCGATTTAAACCGTCGTCGTGCACTTGTAGAAGGCATGGAAGATGGTCCTATGGGCAAGATCGTTCATGCAATGGTTCCTCTAGGAGAAATGTTCGGTTATGCTACCGATTTACGTTCTCAAACACAGGGTCGTGCTTCATACGTAATGGAGTTCGGTCACTATGCAGAGGCTCCAAAGAACATCGCTGAAGCAGTTATTGCAGAGCGCCAGACTAAGTCTGAATAGTTTTATTTAACATTATTTTTAACTGGTGCAGTGAAAGCTGCACCTCTAAAAACTAAAGGAAATTAAAAAATGGCAAAAGAGAAGTTTGTCCGTGGTAAGACCCACGTAAACGTAGGTACAATTGGTCACGTTGATCATGGTAAGACTACTTTAACAGCAGCTAT
>CACZXZ010000031.1 GCA_902785325.1 uncultured Succinivibrio sp.
AAAATCTAACGGAAATAAAGGATTAAGTGAGGAGGAAAAATTAAATCAATTCTGCTTATTATAGTCAAAATAAAATGCTGAAATAATAAAACGTGATTTTGCTTCAAATAAGGATTTTAAGTAGCTAAAAATGCATATTTCAGCATTTTACTTTTTTCCGCATAAGCTTCAAGCGGATACTCATCAAGATTTGGGACACCAATAAAGAAGCCTAACTGCTTATTTAATGACAGGTTTAATTTCTTGATATCAAAGGTATTTACTGATCTTAAAGCGTAAGACACCTCAGCTTTATGAGCTAAAGCCTCTTGAATTTCCTTTAACTTTATAGGAGATAAAGTAATATCAATATCATAATTCTTGATATAGTGCAGATCATCGCCCTTTAAAGTATTGTTTAAGCTAAACTCACCTTTGTCATTAGGCTTTGAGCTCTTATAGGTGTATTCAAGAGTTTTAGCATCAAAAAGTGGTGTTTTAAGATCAGCTACCGTAAGTTTTCCATTGCCAAAGCTTGCCTGATCTTTAAAATCGTCAAGATGAGTATTTACTTTTAAATTGCCAATATACACATCTTGATAATCAAGATTGTCAATCTCAAGTGAAGATTCAAGCTTGTCATTGAATGTAGCATTAGCTGTAAGTTTAAACTCTTTTTGATTTAAGTATTTAGCCTCAATACTAAAATCCAAAGCTAACGCAGATGACAAGGCACTGATGCTTGCAAGAGCTTTGGTTTGTACAGAATCTTTAACAAATTGAGGCTGAAGCTTCAATTTGTCCGTTAACTTACTCGTATCAAATTCCGTATCAGCGCTTAAAAAGCCTTTTTTGACGGTTGCATCTACATCATACTTAGTGGCAAAGCCATCTTTTTCAACTACTTTAAAAGTTCCTGTTTGTGTAAATAATCCATGCACTTTACCTTCATAAGTTACTTTAAAAGGTAACTTGCCTTGAAATTGCAGGGCACAATATTCCTCAAGATTTGAGAGCACTTCATTTACTTTATAATCTGTATAGTAAACTCCTGCCACATACACGCCAAGAGCTACAGCAACCGCGCTTGCTGGTATTACCAAAGCTTTTTTCATATAAATCCTTAGTTAAATAGTTTTAATTTTGAAACATTCTTATTAAGTTTATCTAATGCCTTATTAACATCAATGCTCTTAGTCTTCCCTTTTTGGTTTTGATTTAGATCTTTTAAGATCTTTGAGGTATCAAGACTTTCTTTATCAAAACCATCAAAGGAGAGCTTACCTAAAATATCAGGCATCAAACTTAGTCCATTTAGAGTGTAATTTCCGTTTTTAAAGACAACTTCTGTAGCATATGTTCCATCTTTTTGAGGTTGCATCAAGGTAGCAATGCCTTTTTTAGTATTAGTCTTAATTAAAACTTTACCATTTAAAGTCTTTAAGTAATCAGGATGCTTAAAACTTGCGTTAGCACTTGCTTTAAATAATAATGCAGTACTATCCTCTGAAAGTAACAGTCTTGCAAGTTTTTTAGAAATTTTAAAATCAAAGTTGTAGACTTGAGCTTTAGTTAAGGTTTGTAAAATAGCATCAAAAGCTTTGTCATTCTCATTTTTAAGATATTTTTGAGAATTTAAAATTCTGTCTAAGTTAAATTTTGAAAGTAAAAGTTTGGTTTCAAAATTCTGAAGATAATCTAAAGATCCAGAGGCATTTGCCTTAACACCTAAGTTAAAGTTACCTTTATCGTCATAATCAACTGTTTCATAGTCAACGTTTAAAGTTTTAAAACTGTAATTTGAAACACCTACACCTTCAGCCTTTAAGCTACCTTCACCTAAACTTTTTATTGGAGTTAAACCGTAAATTTTTGCTTGGACATTAGCTTTGCCTACATTTACAAGTTTGTCATTATAGTAATTGAGAACCTCTGCTTTTAATGTTGGGTTAAGTTCTGATGTAACATCCACTCTTGAATTTAAGTTAAAGTCTTGGTGTTTACCTTTTAAATAAGAGCCATGAGCTGCAACTGAGGCAAAAGCAGCTAAATCAAATACATTAGCATGCACGTTTACGCTACTGTGAAGTTTTTGATAGTTTAGGTTTTGAGGTAAAAACTCTTTAACCTCATTAAAGAGATTAAATACTTTTGAGATATCTAAGGTGGCATCAACTTTTAAAAAGCCTATATCACAGGTAAAAGGAGCTTGAGCGGTGGCAACCTTAGCATAACGGTTAGTAACCTTTAAGGTGCCATTTTTTGTAAAGATTGAGGACTCCCCTTTCTCATAGGCAACCTCAATATTATTTAAAAATTCATTATTAGGATCTTGATGAAGATAATCATTAAGCTTTGCTAATTGATTTTCAATCACAAAACCTGTAGCAATAATTACCCCAAAATAAACAACTACAACTAAGGCTACAAGTACGCCTAAGAGCTTTAACAAAAACTTCATCACAAATACCTCTTAAAAACTATCTTTGGTAAATTGTAAACGGAGTTTAATAAGGATTGTGTTTGCAAGCTCACAGGCTTGAAAATAAGTAAGATGACGGGTTGCTTAACCTAATTTCCATTAGGTTAAGCAAAAGATTAAAAAGCTTGATGCTCTACTAAAATTGCTAAAGCAATAGTCATTAAGGTTATAGCACCTAATAGGTTTAAGGCTCTTTCAAAGCCTTTTAATTTAGCTAAGATCTGACCTACAAAGAAGCCTGTAGCAGAGGTGATAAAGCAAACTACACCTATAATGATACTTAAAAGTAAGATACTTTGATTTAGTACTGAGACGCTAAAGCCTAGAGCTAAAGCATCAATGGAGGTTGCGATTGATAGAGAGAATAAGACAAAGAGATTTAGAGTCTTCTCTTTTGTATCCTCTGATTTTTCAAAAGCTTCTTTTACCATATTGCCACTTACTAAAGCTAATAGGATAAAAGCACACCAGTGATCATATTGCTCTAGATAACCACTTACAAAGTTACCTGCAAAGTAGCCAATCACAGGCATTAGAAATTGGAAAAAGCCAAAACAAAAGGCCATGGTAAAAGCGTAAATAAACTTCTTTGACAGTTTATAAGGGTGATTACCATAAATTACAGAGCAAACAAAAGCATCAACAGATAAAGATAATGCAATGGCCAAAGATTCATAGATAATCATAATTATTTTGATTCAATAGGTTTGCCATCATCACCAATTTGCATGGTTTTAGCTTCCCCAAGATTTTCTGAAGTATCTTCCTTTGACATAATAGGTTTACCGTCATCTCCAATGGAAGCTGCACCGCCACCTGGGGTAAACACTTTAATATCGGCAGGTGACTCTTTTTCAGAGTCTTTAGCTACATCTTTTGGAAGACTTGTTTCAAGAGGAGGCTCAAGATTTGATAAACCGTCGTTTGTTTTCTTTGGTCTTAAAGTATAATCTTTAGGAGCTGCATCGGCAGGCTCACGAGTTAAATAATCAGGAAGCAAAGCTACCGTGCCACGGTGATTCTTGGCTAAATTATTTAAGTAAGTGCAGTCTTTTAAGATTTTATCAGACAAATCAAAAAAGCCTTCTAATTGCACATCATAAACTCTTGGCTTATAGTTTTTACCTTGTAAAAGAGCGATATTTAAAACAGCACCTTCTGATAACTGTAAGTAAATATCGGAGATCTTTTTATCCTGAGATTTGGTAAAAGGTGCAAAGATAATTCTTGAGGGTGGTACTACTTGACCACGTAAGGAGTATTCTTGACCATTATCAACTAAGAATCTTGCAAAGACAAAACCTTTTAATTGATCGTTAATAGTGACATCTAAAGCAGGTACTGACAACTCAAAAGTTGGAGTTGAGCTTTGATATAAACAGCCAACCTTAAAATCATAGCGATTAGTTATCGACTTTACGACTTTAAATACCGCTTGACGATGCTTAATCTTTCTGTCGATTTGTAAGATTTTAGAAGGAGAGCCGTGAGTAAAAGAGTTATCGGCACTGTCTAACAAGCGCCAAATATAGGCTGATGAAACTGACCAGCCAGAATGGACTACCGCAGTAGCCTTATTAGTCATAAGGCTTACTGCGATTAAAGTTGTAACTAAAAGAGTATTTCTTAAATTCATATACTCATTTTAGTACAAGATACGGCATTTTAAAGTGCCTTCGATTTGTTTTAGTAAAGGAACTACCTTCTCTGGTGCGTTTGAATGAATATCCATTACTACGTAACCAATATCTGCAGTAGTCTGCAAGTATTGAGCTGCAACGTTAATATCATTCTTTTCAAAGATCTCGTTGATTTGACGCATGATGCCAGGAACATTCTTGTGAATGTGTAGTAAACGAGATACATCCTCACGAATTGCAGGTAGTGCAACTTCAGGGAAGTTTACAGCTGTTAAGGTAGAGCCGTTATCTGAATATAAAGCTAACTTCTCAGCAACTTCAGTACCGATATTACGTTGAGCTTCCTCAGTACCAGCACCGATATGTGGAGTTAGGATTACATTGTCAAACTCACGTAGTGGAGTTACAAATTCTTCACCATTTTTAGAAGGCTCTTTTGGATATACATCCACAGCAGCACCTGCTAACTTGCCAGAGCGTAAAGCATCAGCTAGAGCATCAATGTCAACTACAGTACCACGAGATGCGTTGATGAAACGAGCATGATCTTTCATCTTAGCAAATTGCTCTTTGCCAATCATACCCTTTGTTAAAGGAGTCTCTGGTACGTGTAGAGTTACGATATCAGACTTCTCTAGTAACTCATCTAAGGTAGCTACTTGCTTTGCGTTACCTAAAACCATCTTATTCTCTGTATCGTAGAAGATTACAGATAAACCTAAAGCTTCAGCTAGAATGCCAACCTGAGTACCGATGTGACCATAGCCTACGATACCTAGAGTCTTACCACGAGCCTCATGACAGCCTGTAGCAGCCTTATTCCAACCACCACGGTGTAATAAAGCGTTACGAGCTGGAATATCACGTAGTAACTGTAAGTACTCACCGGTTACTAATTCAGCAACAGAACGAGTATTTGAGAATGGTGCATTAAATACAGGGATACCAAACTCTGCTGCAGCCTTTAAATCTACTTGGTTAGTACCGATACAGAAGCAACCAATACCAATTAATTTCTTTGCGTGAGCAAGCACTTCACGGGTTAAATGGGTACGGGAGCGAATGCCGATAAAATGAACGTTCTCAATTTTATCTAGTAACTCTTGACCGTCTAGAGCTTTCTTTAAATACTCAACACTGGTGTAACCAGCCTTGTTTAAAGAATCTACAGCACTAGGATCAACACCTTCTAGTAATAAGATCTTAATCTTAGATTTTTCTAAAGATAATGAAGGATGCATGTTAACCTCTTAAATGCTTACAAATTAAAATGCCCAAACATAATGCTTGGGCATAAACAAAATTACTTAGCTTTGGCTCTGCGCTCAAGCACAGCGTCATTTAATATCTTGCAGATCTCTTCAGTGTCCTGCATACCAATACATGCATCAGTAATTGACTGACCATATACTAGATTGCGCAAGTCTTTTGGAAGATCCTGTCTGCCTTCAACTAGATTTGACTCTAGCATTAAGCCAAAGATACGATTCTCACCACCAGCAATTTGAGCTGCTACGTCTTTAGATACATCTACTTGACGCTTAAATTGCTTATTAGAATTTGAATGAGAAGCATCAATCATAACCATTGGCTTTAGTTTAGCCTTCTCTAAAGCTTGGCAGGTTGCCTCAACATCCTTAGCGCTATAGTTTGGCTCATGACCACCACGTAAAATTACGTGACAATCCTCGTTGCCCTTAGTATGAACAATAGCTACATGACCCATTTTGCTTACAGACATGAAGGTATGCTCATTCTCAGCTGCAATAGTTGCATCAATAGCAATCTTTACAGAACCATCTGTTGCGTTCTTAAAGCCGATTGGGCAAGATAAACCAGATGCTAATTGACGGTGTAACTGAGACTCAGTGGTACGAGCTCCGATGGCGCCCCAAGAAATAAAGTCGTCAATATATTGAACTGTAATAGGATCTAAGAACTCGGTAGCTGCTGGCATCCCTAGGCTATTGATCTCACATAATAAGCTACGAGCAATACGTAAACCGCTGTTAATATCATGAGAATCATCTAATCTTGGATCGTTGATTAGACCTTTCCAACCTACAGTAGTACGTGGCTTTTCAAAGTATACACGCATGATGATTACAAGCTGATCTTCATACTTCTTACGTAACTTCATTAACTGATTTGCGTAATCAATAGCAGCTTGGGTGTCATGCACTGAGCATGGACCTGTAATCACAACTAAACGATCATCAAGGCCGTTGAAGATGTTGTGGATCTCACGACGGGTCTTGGAAACTAACTTATTGGTAAACTCAGTTGCTGGAAATTTCTCAATTACAGCAATTGGTGGAAGCACTTGATACATATCACTAATTCTCGTATCTACAATACCATGCCCCGCTTCATTAGGCGGAGTAAGGTTCAAATTCTTGTCTATAGTCATTTTAAAAACCGCCTAATTATCTAAAAGAATAAAATCGCCAATAATAGTTAAATGAGGTTGCATTTTGCAACATACTGATAAGATTCAAAACCTTCGTCCTCATTAAATTTAATAAACTATTATTCACGATCTCACCTAAAAAGTTTTAAAACTATATAAAATAAAGAGTAAATACCTTACTTGTTTACTCTTTACCGCTCTCTTATTTGAGCTTACACAAAAACAAAAGTCTTACATTTAGTAAGACAACTTAAAGCAAATCTTTTCTTTGTTTATTTGCTTGACTAGATTGTAACACATTTTGTGCACAATGCAATTTGTAGGAGCACCTTACCACTAGAGTGCAAAGGCTCCTTAAATTGTTTTTAAAAAGAAATGTTAGATATCCAAAACCAAAGTTACAGGGCAGTGATCAGATCCTGTAACGTTTGTTTCGATAAAGGCATCTTTGATGTTATCTTTTAATTCGTCTGATACTAAGAAGTAATCTATTCTCCACCCCACGTTCTTAGATCTTGCAAAGGTCTTGTAGGACCACCAGGAGTAAACATCCTTAATATCGCCGTTTATATAGCGGAAAGTATCGATGTAACCTGAGGCTAACAGCTTATCCATAAAAGCGCGCTCATTTGGTAAGAAGCCTGTATTATTCATATTAGTTTTAGGTCTTGCCAAATCAATCTCACGATGAGCGATGTTAAAATCACCACATACTACGATAGGTTTAGTTTCACGAAGCTTTTGGGCATAGGCTAAAAAGCTTTCAAAAAAGCCCATCTTATAAGGTACTCTTTTAAACTCACCTGTAGGTTTGCCATTATCATCTAATATGGCAGCACCACCATTTGGAAAATAGCCGTTAAAGAAGTGGAATTTTTCAAATTCTAAATGAATGATTCTGCCCTCGCCTTGATAGGTAGGATCAGGTAATTCATATTCAACGTTTAAAGGTTCTTGTTTTGAGAAAACAGCTGTACCTGAATAGCCTTTTTTAACTGTTGATGAGCAAAAGTAAGAGTGATAGCCTTCTTTATGCTTAATCTCATCACTAATCTGATCAACACTTGCTTTAGTTTCTTGAAAGCCTATGACATCGTAATTAGTGTTGTAAAACCAGTTGAAGCCTTCTTTTGAGCTTGCAGCTCTAATGCCATTTACATTCCAGGAACTTAAGGTAATTGTCATAGGATCCTCTAATCATCAAGAGCTTTATTGGTAAGCTCTGTTAAATCTTTAGTATTGTCACCACCTAAAGCGGTCATTAAAGTTATGGTGGTATTTAAGTTATTTAATTTTGCCTCAAGATAAATGATTTTTGCATTACGCATGGTATCAGCACTTGATAAGAAGTCAGTTAAAGATACTAAGCCTGACTGATAACGTTGCTCATAACGGGCATAATTTCTAACAGCTAACTCATAAGAGTGCTTATAAGTCATCAAGGACTTTTGATATAAATCTACATTGGTTATTTCATCATAAACTTCAGCTACAGCATTGATATAGTCACTTACAAAGTTTAATTCATACCATTCAATATCTTTATAAGCTTTATTCTTTCTTAAACTTAATTCATTAAAGTTTAAAAATGGCATGGTAGCAGTTGCACCTAAGGCACCTATTGGGTTTGCAAAGAAATTTGCAAAGGTATTAGTATCTCCCCCTGTAATAGCAGCTTTTAAAGTAAAGTCTGGAAAGAAAGATACTTTTGCTAGATTGTAGTCAGCATAAGCTTGCTTTAATAAAGCTTCATCTTTTAAGAGATCGGGACGTCTCTTAAGTAACTTTAAAGGCACATCAGTGCTAAACTCTGGAATTGAAGCATCATCTAAAGCAGAAACCGTAATATCAGTGTCAGCTGTAAAGCCAAGCATAGTATTTAATGCAGTTTTTGCTTTAGCAAAATTTGCTCTTCTAATATCTAATTGAGCTTGTACCTTTAAGTGATTGATGTGGGCATCATCTACATCAAGACTGTTAGCTGCACCTGCTTGAAACTTTTGATTTACTAAATTTAAACGAGTAAAAGAATCTTTTAAATCGTCCTCGCCAATTTTTACCGCTTCTTTAGCATAAGCATATTGCCAATAGGCTTTAGCAGTAGCTTCAATAATAGTAAGGCGCATAGCCTTGTAATCGTAAGCTGTAGCTTCAAAGGCAGCTTTAGCACTTTCATCTTGAGCATTTATCTTACCAAAAAGATCTGCTTGATAAGAGATAGCAAAATTAGACGAAGATGTTTTTACAGATTTGTCGTGGTGGTCAAGAGCTCTTTTAGTTTGAGCCCCAAGATTAGCCTCCATCGATGGATGCTTATCTGTGGCAACAATATCGACATTTAATAAAGCTTTTTTAACGTTTACAAAAGCCTTTTTAATATCGTAGTTTTGCTTTAGAGCAATTTCGATAGCTTTGGTTAAATTGCTATCATTAAAGGCTTTAAAATAATCGTCACAAATTGCCTCACCTAAAAACTTTTGTGCATCTTTAAAGGAAGCAACCTTTGGAAACTCTGGCTCTTTATAATCGGTGTAAAACAAAGTACAGCCAGATAAAGTAAGAGCTAAACTTAAAGCTACTACAATTTTTTTCATTATGCTTTTAAAGTTTCTTCAATATAATCAATCCATTTTGGACAAGCTAAATTAAAAGTTTCTTCAAACTTTTTAGTGCTCATTCTAGAGTCGTGAGGACGGACAGCTTTAGCTCCAAACTCTTGTGAGGTTATAGAGCGCACAAACACATCATGATCTAAAAGCTTGTGTTTTAAAGCCTCTTTAAAAATTACTCTAGCAAACTCGTCGCGACTTATAGCCTCATGACCACAATAGTTATAAATACCAAAGGCATCTGTTCTGCCTTGTAGCAATTGATTTGCAATAGCTACAATATCTGTTGCTAAAGCTCTTGCAGGAGTTGGATTGCCAAGCTCATCTGATACTACAGATAAGGTGTCACGAGTTTTGCCTAAATTAAGCATAGCTTTAACAAAGTTCTTGCCAAAGCGACCAAAGATCCAACTTGCTCTTAAGATTACAGCATTGCAACCTGACTCTTGCACATACTTTTCACCATAAAGCTTAGTATTGCCATAGACGCAGTTAGTATGAGGTGTTTCAAGTTCAGTGTGAAAATCCTCTATATTGTTGTCATAAACATAATCTGTGGAGATATGAATTAAAGGAATATTCTTTTGTTTACAACCATTAGCTAAATACTTAGGACCTAAGGCATTGACAGCATAAGCAAGATCTTTTTCATCCTCTGCTTTATCTACAGCAGTGTAGGCTGCGCTATTGATAACTAAATCAAAATCCACGTTAAAAAACATGGAGGCAACCTCATCCTCATTGGTGATATCTAAATCGTGGTGAGAGCAGGAGATCACTTGATGATTATTTAATAAAAGTTGCTCTTCAAGCTCTCTGCCAACTTGTCCTTGTGCGCCTGTAAGTAAAATCTTTGACATATTTATCCTTTATTTAGTTGTATTAGCAAGTAGTTGAACTATGTTTTCAAGCACCTTATAAGCTTTATTAAAAGCTCCTACTGGTAGGCACTCGTATGGACCATGACAATTTAGTCCACCTGTAAAAATATTTGGAGTAGGTAATCCTTGATTTGACAAGTTAGAGCCATCAGTACCGCCCCTAACTTTATTCTCAAATACATTAACTTCAGCCTCTTTATAAGCATCTTTAATCATTTGTATAAACTTAGGATGCTTATCTAGTTGCTCTTGCATATTAGCATACTGGAACATAGTCTTAATGCTAATAGTGTCTTTACCATATTTTTGATTGATAAAGTCTTTTACTTTGTCTAAAAATTGTAAACGCTTTTCCATACCTGTATGGGTAAAATCACGAATGATCATGTTAAGTTTACAACTTATAGTGCTACCTTCTATCTTATGCACATGGTAAAAGCCTTCCTCACCAAAGGTGGTCTCAGGAGTCTCATCTTGAGGTAACAAGCCCATAAACTCATTAGCAATAGTTATAGCATTTTTTAAAGTTTTATAGGCAACAGCGGTATGTACTGACAAACCATTGATGTTGACAATAGCTCCGTAAGCATTAAAAGTTGCAATATCAAGCTCGCCTTCACTAGTACCATCAACTGTTAGACCATAGTCACAGCCAATTTCTTTTACATCAAGATATTTTGTGGATAAGCCAATTTCCTCATCTACGCTAAAGATGATAGTTAAAGGTCCATGCACAATTTTGTCGGTGACTTTTAAATTGTGTAATAACTGTAAGATACAGCTAATACCAGCTTTATCATCAGCCCCAAGTAAAGTAGTACCGTCAGTTACAATGATATCCTCGCCTTGGTGTCGGTTAAGATCTTTACATAAAGCATCATTGATAACTAAACCATTTTCAAGCTCAATGCCACCACCTTGATAGTTTTTAACTAAAGATGGCTCAATGTTAGCTCCAGAGCAATCAGGAGCAGTGTCCATATGAGCTAAAATACATAAGCTTTTAGCTTTCTCATAACCTTTGGTGGCTTCTACTTTTACTGTGATCACGCCATTGCTATCTTGTTTTGCAAGGTAGCCTAATTTATTGATAGTAGCTAATAAATAAGCGCCAAAGCGTAATTGACCTACCGTTGAAGGGGTGGTTTTTGATTCAGGATCTGATTGGGTATCAAAGGAGATTAAATCCACAAAAAGTTTAACCAAAGGATCAATACCACATAAATTCTCTAAATCTTGTTTGTTACCTTTTTGCATATAAAACTCCTTATTCACGAGCTAAAGCATCAATAGGATTTAATCTTGCAGCAGAGCGTGCTGGCATGTATCCAAAGATAATACCTATTATAGAGGATGTGAAAACCGCAATGATAATAGAGGTAATAGAAAATGATAAAGGTATTTGAGGGGCTGCAAATTTTAGGATAAAACCTGTGAGCATTGAAAAGAACACTCCTAATAAGCCACCTACAATACATACAGTTATAGACTCAATTAAAAATTGAGTCATGATATCAGAGCGTCTTGCTCCTACTGCCATACGAATACCAATTTCACGAGTACGCTCAGTTACTGATACTAGCATAATATTCATCACACCAATACCACCTACAATTAAAGAGATCACCGCAATGGCACTGATTAACAAGGTAAAAGTGCCAGTGGTCTGAGAAATAGACTTCATGATGGTATCAGAGGACATCATAAAAAAGTCTACTCTACCGTGACGAGTTTTAAGTAAGCTTGTAATGGATGCTTCAGCGACAGCTGGCGCAAATCCATCTTTAGTTCTTACAATAATTGAGGAGATGTAATTTTGTTTTACAATGCGGTTCATCAAAGTACTGTAAGGAATATAAAGATAAAGATTATTAGGTGGTCTAAAAGCTACCTCTTTATCAACTAACACTCCCACCACAGTAATCGGTTTGCCTTGGATAAACACTCTTTTACCAATCGGATCTTCATACGGAAATAAAGTAGTCTTTGTCTTATAATCAATCACACCAATTTGTGGGGAGCTTTGAGATTCACTATCAGAGAATTTACGACCTTTACCTATCTCCATGCCATAAACTCTAAAATACTCATCAGATACGCCCATCACAGTTGCTGTAGCTTCGATATTCCCTACTTGTACTGAAGTTGAGGTTTGCACAGTTGGAGTTACAGAATCTACAAAGGGTTGACCTTTTAGAGCTTGCAGATCTTTTATCGATAAAGTTCTTACTCTTCCAGATCTCATATCACCCATACGCTGACCTGGCATAATCGTAATAGTGTTAGTACCCATTGAGGAGATATTCTCAATTACTTTATCGGAAGCTCCACGGGCTAAAGCTACTACAGAGACTACTGACATAATACCGATAATGATACCAAGCATCGTCAAGATAGTACGCATACGATTTGAAATCATAGCGCGAATTGCCATGATATAAGCTTCTTTAAATCTGTCTGCGTAAGCTCGGAAACTGTCCACTAAGGCATTAGATTTTTTAGTATCAACTTTGTCAAAGTCTAAATCCTGATGATCTTGAACTGCCTCGTTGATAGTATCTGATAGTACACTACCATCTTGAATAGTGATAACTCTGTGAGCATAGGCTGCAATCTTAGGATCGTGGGTGACTAAAATAATGGTGTGACCTTGCTTATTTAAATCCGTCAAGATCTGCATTACTTCAAGGCCTGATTTAGAATCTAAAGCACCTGTAGGCTCATCAGCTAGAATAATTTGACCACCATTGATTAAGGCTCTAGCAATGGAAACACGTTGCTGTTGACCACCGGACAATTGAGACGGTTTATTTAAAACTTTAGTTTCAAGTCCTAAGCGCTTTAAAAGCTCAATCGACTTTTTAAGTCTAGTGGTTTTATCAATACCAGCATAAATTGATGGTATTTGTACGTTTTCTTTAGCATCTAAGTGTGAGAGCAAGTGATAGCGCTGAAAGATAAAACCAAAAAAGTTTCGACGCAACGCTGCAAGCTCATCTGGAAGCATGGCAAAAGTATTTTGACCATTTACTTTGTAGCTACCTGAAGTTGGAGTATCTAAGCAACCTATGATATTCATCAAAGTTGATTTACCAGATCCTGATGGACCTATAATGGCAACTAGCTCCCCTTTGTTAATGGAAAGATTGATGCCATGCAAAATTTCAACTTTAGACTCACCTTCTCCATAGGATTTAGTGATGTCTTCAAGCTCTAGAATGACCTGTCCCATTAGAATGGTCCTCTTCTGCGCTTAGCATCTTTTTCAAGTGCTTGAGCTTCAGCTGTTTGCACATCATCGCCAATCACAACTTGCTCGTCTTTTGCTAACCCACCAACAATCTCAATATATTGATCGTCTTTTAATCCAACCTTAATGTTTTTACGCTCCACAAGGTTGTCTTTTAAGACATAGATTTGTGCAGTACTATCATCAATAACTCGTCTTAAAGCGGTTAAAGGTAAAGTTAATACCTGCTTTTTATCAGCAATGTTAATCACAACATCTGCTGTCATATCAATACGTAATGTTCTATCCTGATTGTCAGCAATAATATCGGAGTTATAGTAAATAGCTGTCGAATTATTTGAAGAACTTGAAGAAGATGAGGTTGAGTTGTTAGTTGAACTCTTATAGGAAGATGGTGCAGGATCAATTCTATTTAACTTACCTTCAAAGGTACGATATGGCAAACCTAAAATGGTAAAGCTACAATCCATACCAGTCTTTACATTCACTACATCAGCTTCACTAATCTCAGTTGACACCTTCATCTTTTCTAAATTAGCTAATCTTAAAATGGTAGGAGTAGTTTGATTAGCATTCACAGTTTCACCTTCTGAGACCACAGTTGCATACACAGTGCCGTCAAAAGGTGCGGTAATTTTGGTGTAACCTAAATTAGTAGTAGCATCATCAAACTGTAATTGAGCCTGCTCTTTTTGAGCGTTTAACTCCTCAAGTGAGGATACAGCCATCACATAGTTTGCTTGAGCTAACTCTAATTCCTGACGAGAGGTGGCATTAGTTTTGATAAGTTGATTTTGTCTATCTAACTCAAATTTTAACTTTTTAATCTGAGCTTTTTGAGATTTGGTTTTAGCTTCAATAATCGCAATTTGAGCTTTAGCAGTTTTTAAAGCTGTTTCTTGAATTTTAGGATCAATCTCGCACAACAATTGACCTTTTTTAACATCATCACCGGTTTGAACATAAAGTTTTAAAATCTGTCCTGAAACCTGTGCCCCTACATTTACCTGCTCAATACCTTCAATAGTACCTGTAGCATAGACTTTTTTACTAATGTCGCGTACTTGCGCTGTAACTGTCATGTAGCTTATAGGCTCACTCTTAAAAGCGTTATATAACACCAAAATAAACAACCCTAAAAGAGCAAGACCTATTAAAATAAGTTTTTTAAGATTTTTTCTACAAAAGATTTTTTTTAAGTCGAACATAGTGGTAAATCGTTAAAATTGGCAAACTATGAGATAATGTTACAAGTAAACTTAATCAGATTTAATTAGCATAATCTTAGCTAAATATATTTTACTCAAATTTGCTAATTCTTGAGTTCAATTTTGTAAGGTTTTTATGTCACAGTTAAAATGTTTAAATCCAATTATCCTAAATGAAGGTCGTGAAAAATCACTACAGCGTCATCATCCTTGGATCTTCTCAAAAGCCATCGCTAAAGTTTTAGGTGACTATGAAAAAGGTGCAACTGTTACCGTATTAGACAGTCAAAATAACTTTTTGTGCTATGGACTTTACAGCCCTGAGTCTCAAATTAGAGTAAGAGCGCTGTCTTTTGATGAAAGCGTAAAAATTGATGACAACCTTATCAAATCAAGAATTGAAAACGCTATTTTAATGCGTAAAAGAGTCTTTGACCGCGGTAATGACGGTGTAAGATTAGTCTCCTCTGAAGGTGATTTATTACCAGGTCTCATCGTGGATAAATACAATGAGTATCTAGTTATTTCTATAAGCTCTTGTGGTATGGAGCGCTTTTACAAGACTATTGTAAAAACTTTACAAAGCAATTTTAAAGACTGCTCTATCTATGAGCGCTCAGATACTAAATCCCGCCTAAAAGAAGGTTTACAAAAACGCTGTGGCGTAGTGTCAGGTAAAGAGCCTGAAGACACCATCTACGTAAAAGAGGAAAACTCAGTAGCTATTCCTGTCGACATTAAAAATGGTCATAAAACAGGTGCTTATCTTGATCAAAGATTAAGTAGAATTAGACTTGGCGCTTTATCAAAGGGAGCCTCTGTACTTAACTGTTTTTCCTATACAGGTGGCTTTGGTCTTTGGGCTTTAAAAGGTGGAGCTTCAAAAATAGAGAATGTCGATGTTTCAGATTTAGCGCTAAAAGCAGCTAAAACTGGTGTAGCTTTTAATCATTTAGATCCTGGTCGTTGCAAGTTTATTAAAAAGGATGTCTTTGAGTACTTACGTGAGCAAGTTGAAAAAGGCGTTAAATATGATGTAGTAGTACTTGATCCTCCAAAGTTTGCAGAAAGTGCTGCTAACCTTAAAAAAGCCTGCCGTGGTTATCAGGACATCAATCGTTTAGGTTTAATGCTGGTTAAAAAAGGTGGTCACTTGCTTACCTTCTCTTGCTCTGGTCTTGTTGATCCTGCCCTTTTCCAAAAGATTGTGGCAGATGCAGCTTTAGATGCTAAAGTTGATGGTCGTGTAATTGCAACCTTACGTCAAGATGAAGATCATGTAGTATCTCTTCCTTGTCCTGAGACCTTCTATCTAAAAGGTCTTGATATCATGGTGATGTAAAATGATTGATTACAAAACAGTTTTAGTAACTCCCTTTTCTCAAAATTGTAGGATCTTTGTAAACGACGAAAGTCGTGAATGTGTAGTCTTCGATCCTGGTGCTAAAGCACAAGAGTTATATGCTGCAATTAAAGAAGCTCAATTGACTTTAAAAGCCATTTTGATTACTCATATGCACTTAGATCATGTAGGTGGTGTAGGCTTATTAAGTAAACTTAGTGAATGTAAAGTTTACGGCAGTAGTAAAGAAGATGAAGTTATAAAGCAGAGTCTAAAACATCAAGCCTTGATGTTTAATCTTGAACAGTGCGACGACTTTGATAATCAGTATCTTGAAGATGGACAAGTAATTGAGCCTATGACTGATTTTAAATTAAAAGTTCTCCACACTCCTGGCCATACCCCTGGTGGCGTTTGCTACTATTGTGAGGCTAAAAAGTTATTACTAAGTGGTGACACCCTCTTTAATAAATCTATTGGTAGAACTGATTTTCCTCATGGTAACTATGACGACATCATAGACTCCATTAAAAATAAGTTATTAACCCTACCTAAAGACACCACCGTACTATGCGGTCATGGACTTAACACTACCATTGAAAATGAGATTAACTCAAATCCTTATTTAGTGTAGTTAAGAAAATTAAATTGATGGGATAAAGGCTTTTCAGCCTTTATTCTTTTGACTACTTGAAAAGATCTTCAAGCTCGCTTTTTGAAAGTAGAGGCAGACCTTTTAATTTACGCTCTTTATTGATTAAATTCTCTTCTACATCATCTAAATCAATACGTAAAAAATACCCTTTCTCCTCTAGTGCTTTATCTAATTCTTCAGGGGTAACCTTAGGTAAGTTCTTGTGTTTTGACAAAGCAAACATCATCACAAATTTAGGTACTCCAAAAGCATCTAAAAGCTGTGCAGGGATGTGGGAGAACACATCTTTTTCTTTTAAATAAAGATAGCGACCATTTTTGGTCTGACTCTTATAAACGAAAACCAATCTCTCTTGCATAAATTTGATGTTCCATAAAAAAAATAACGGCACTAGATTTTGTAGTGCCGCCTAATCCTTATGTTTGTTTGATTGTCTGTGTCCATTATATTTTTGTATTTCCTAAAAAAAATAGATAAAGATCAATAAATTGTGAAGGAGTTAAATTTTTGTAGTCTCTCTGTGTTTATAGAGCAAATTATTAACCTTTCTATAATTTACAAAATAGTTCCAATTGCTCTATTTTACAGGTATGCTTTTTTGTATCCTTATCGTAGTTAATACCAACTAAAACAATGTCACTTTGATAGTTTTCAAAATAGCTTGGGTAATTTTTTGCCTTAATTTGCTCAAGCGCTGTATCTGCAGATTTGTCCCACTTAAGCTCGATTACTAATATAGGTGTATCTCTATCTTGAGGATTTGTAGGTACAAACACTATATCAGCAAAGCCTTTACCTGTTGGAAACTCTCTGATAAATGGAAGATAGTGCTCATTGCACGCAAAGTATGCATAGCAAACAACAAATGCTAAAGAGTCTTCATTATTGTACTTTATCGAAGAGCATCTTAAATCATGGCATTTTTCAATAGCCTTTGCTACATAGTCACAATCACCGTTTACAGTATGCTCTAAAAGATCTCTAGACTCCTGAATTAAATCGAACATATCGCCTTTATTAGAGCTAAATATGCCATCCATTAAAGCTTGTCTTACTTCCTTATTCGGTATATAGACTATGCCTTTGCTCTCATCATATGCTAAATAGCCTAAATGCACTAGATAAGTAATTACAGCATCTTTATTTGTAAGTGAAGTTAAATCATTTTGGTATTTAGAAAAAATAATGCCTGCCGTATAGTGTTTATTGATGATTTTTAAAAGCTGATCTTTTACACCTTCAATATTAGCATTGATTACATCAGATACAGCTTCAATTGCTGAAGACTCATTCCAATATGAACGACACTTTCTTGTTGCTAGATAAGATACAACCGAATTAGGATTTAACATGTGATAGCCTCCTATCACATATCCGTCATACCATTGACAAGCATCCTCATAGGACAAGTTATTTTTTTCACAAAGTTCTTTTGTCTCTTCTTCTGTAAAACCATAATAGGTGCTAAAAGGCTCTGGAGCTAGCATGGTGAATTCTTTAAAATTATTTAATGCTGACTGTGAGTTATACCTTTTTATTGGAAGAATGCCTGTAATGTAAGCTAATGCGATGGTATCTGTAGGATTTGTCTCTCCTTTAAACAAAGCTCTTAAAAAGTCGATATATTTCTTTTCAAGCTCTGTATCATGACTGTGCTCTCTAAAAATAGCATCCCATTCATCAATGATGATAATAAACTGTTTTTTAAATTTGTCATAAATAAGTGCAAGCGCTTTAGCTAAAGTGGTATCTGGAATTTCTATCTTAAAATTCTCTTCAAGCTCTTTGATGATATTTTTGGTTATGACATCAACAATATCATTAACATTACCTTTATAGCTTACAATTTCATATTGCAAATCAAACCAAATGACATCGTACTTATTTAGGTTTTCAAGATAACTTTGATCTTTTGCAATTTTTAAATCGTCAAATAGAGCTTTTGAATCACATCCTTTTGAATAATAGGCATTCATCAAGGAGGTCATTCTAGATTTTCCAAAACGACGAGGTCTTGATACACAGATAAATTGCAAACCGGAATTGATAAATTGATTAAGTACAGATAAACAATCACTCTTGTCCACAAAAAAGAGTTTTCTTGCCTGAGAAAAAGCGTTATTGTCTCGATTTAAATATCTGCTCATATGAGTGTTCTTTATGCTTATTTAGAATAATTTAGCCAGTTTACAAATCAATCATATCACAAAAGCGACAATCTATATTTTTAAAGTCTCAAGAAACCTGCCATTTCAAAAGAATCAAGCTTAATCTGTTGATTTTTAGCTATAGATAAAAGATCATTATATCTATAGTAATAATTAAGGTATTTACAATGGCAAAATTATCTAAAAAGAAAATCCTAGCAAAAATGAACCAAGCTCAAGTAAGCAAGCTGAACAACAAAGAATGTAGTAAGCAGATCCTTTTTCACTCAGAGATGATGCTTGCTTAAGCGCACAGGTTGGACTTGCGATTTCATTTGCTTTAATTAGTATCACTGAGAGTAAATACTATGAAACTCTAGCTTTTGAAGAATTTATTAAATCTATTTCCCGTTCAGCTCAACGAGCTTTAACACAGGTATATAATGAAGATTTAGAGCAAATATACCCTATTGTTGGAGTTTATGTTGATGTATTACAAATCTTAGTACATGCTGAGCTTATAAAAGGTGTACATACTCCTTTAATTCCTACAGTAGAAAAAGGAAAACTTGCAATTAAAACTACAATTGAACCATCAGGAGTTGAAATAACAGACAGCGGAAATGAATTTTTAAAAAGATTTAATTCAAGTAAAAGTATATTTGCAAACTGTCGAGACTCCATAAGCACAAGTTCAGATTTAGCAATTGAATACGCTCAAAAGATTGTAGACAAATACCAAGATCAATAGTTCTTAAAGATAAATCTCCTATAGGAGCTTTATCTTATACACAAAATAGAGAATATTAACTATGGCAAAATTATCAGCTAAAAAAATCAGAGAAAGACAGCTTAAAAGTCAAATTAGCCAATTCACTCCTAAAACTTTTACAGCAAAAATGTTGTACACTCTCAATGAGGATAATTTTCTAAGCTTTTTAGTAGGTCAGTCAATTTGTTTGGTACTAAAATGTTTAAACGAAACCAAATACTACGACGATATGCCTTTTGAAAATTATGTTAAAGAAACTTGTAATCTTGTTAATTCTGCAATACCTAATTTAGGTGATGAAGAGGATGATATACCATCATCACTTATTGCATTTTATACTCTAGCAATTTTAGTATATGGTGATCTTATTAAAGGAATTACCTTTCCAATCATTCCTATGGTCAAAGCAAAAGGATATATCCTTGATGTAAAAACTTCTCAAGAAGGAATAGAAATTACAGAAAATGGAAGATCATTTTTAAGTAAAGCAAATGCTGGAAATTGCTTGTTTACAGGTAAAATTTCCAATCAAGATGATCTTTTTGACGGCATATATAAAAACTTAGCGATTGACTATATGCAAAAAGTTGCTGAAAAATTCCAAGATCAATAAGCTATTGCTACTGTACATATGAAACTTAGAGAATCAGTAAAAAGAACATCTTCATATGTATCTTGTAGTTTAACTATTGTCAGCTGTTAGCTTTGCTTATTGATTAAATGTAAAATTGAAACATTATTACCCCAATACGGATAAGAAATGGCTAAGTTATCAAAAAGAAAAATCCAAGAAAGAATACTTAAAAGTAAAATAAAGGATCTAACAAATAAAGACTTTGCAATTGAGACTCTTTCTATACTAAAAGACAATCAAAGTACCAGCGCTACTGTTGGCTTGACTCTTCATTTAATATTATGGCAAATAAAAGAAAATAAAGTCCCAAAAACAACTTCTTTTGAGCAATTTGTTGTAACTAGCTGTGCATCTGCAAAAATTTCGATATACGAAATTTTTCCTGACGATGACGACGATGATGGCTATCCTATTCAATTTATAGATAGTACTGTTCTACAGCTCTTAGATAATGCCGAACTTGTAAAAGGAATAAGAGCACCTTTGACCCCTATAGTTAAACACGGAGTTTATGCTATCGATATAAAAATCGATCAAAATGCTATTGAATTAACAGATAATGCAAATGAAATTCTAAGTAATTTAAATTCTATTGATCCATCGACTCCTGGAAATAAAATGGGCAAGTATTATTCAAAATTAGCTATCGAATATATGCAGAAGATTGTCGATAAATGCTAATTGTCAATAAGTTCTAAAGATATAGATCTATTATAGAAATTTCATCTTTTTAACAAGACAAATCACCTGACTACTCTCCATGGCAAGCCATGGAGGTTCATACCTGATGACATTATGCTGTACACTTACATCATTTTCAGACTTGGGTAATACAGTTTTTCTGTCAGAGCAGAGAACTTAACAACCGTGCAGTCTTCTGACCACATCTGCGCTGTTTAAAGGCGCGGGTTGTATTCGAGATATTTCTCAGGAGGTGTAATCAGTCCCCCTTTGTATTTTTGGTAGCTACAGCTTAATACCACTGTTAGCTACTTTAATTTTGTTTACTTTAATATAAGTAATTAAATCTTGTTGTTTTAAAAGAAAATCGTTAAAGCTTT
>CACZXZ010000032.1 GCA_902785325.1 uncultured Succinivibrio sp.
AAATGAAGTTCATTTAGTATGTCCAAATAAAATCATGAAGAATGTCTTCAGAAAATGCTTTACTCAAGCTTTAGTTAATGAAACCACTGATGAAAAAGCACTGAAGTTTGACGTTAAGAACATAAAATTAGGTCTTGCTGATATTCAAGATTTCATGGATTCTGTACAGCAATACTTCCTATTAAGAACTACCCATCAGCATCTTTTACATATGTCTGAAGCTTACCTTGTAGGGGTAATTAAAGCTAAATTAGAAAGTGAGCCTACCTTAGCTAGTTTTGAAGAGCAATCTATCCATGTTCCAAATCAAGGTGAGAAGTATGTAGATTTACTCATTGATAACAAGAAAGGTACTTGCTACCTTTTTGAGTTTAAGTTTTACTCTAAAAACAATGCTGAACAGCATCCAAATATCTTACAAGAAAAAATTGCTGAGGCTACAGCTCAGATTAACAGCTATAAGACTGCAGTTGAGTTTGAAGGTAAGACAGTTTACAGCTACATTGTTATTTTTGAAGCTGCAAACTGCGTGCATTTTGAGCAAGTAGAATAGATAAAGCTCTCCTTGTAGCTGCTACAAGGAGAGTTCTCTATTAAGATAATAGCTTTTGATAGATTTCTTCTACTTTAAAGGTGGCTTCAAGGCGATGCTCTTTTGAAACTAATCTTGGGAGATCTGCTAAAGACAAATCGTGGTAGATTTCTCTAATCTGAATATAAGCATCAATTAAAGTTTTACAAGTGTTCTCATCAATAATCTCAAGTCTTTCACATTCTTGTAAAATTCTGACATTATCAGTCCAAAGCTTAAAATCACTCTTTAATGGAGCATATTTTAACAGTAGATACTGAGAGATAAATTCCACATCAATCATGCCACCAGGTCCTTGCTTGATGTCATACAATTTATCAGAGGTTCTATCAAGATGCTGACGCATCTTTTGACGCATTGATTTAACGTCCTCTTTAAGTTTGTCATCATCCCTTTTAGTACATAAAACTTCTTTTCTAATGCGCTCAAATTCTTTAATGATATCATCTGAGCCTACAATAGGACGCGCTCTTACTAATGCTTGATGCTCCCAAGTCCAAGCTCTGTCCTTTTGATACTTTTCAAAACTATCTACATCTGAGATTAAAAGCCCCGTGTCACCATCAGGACGTAATCTCATATCTAAATCGTACAATACACCACCTACAGTTTTAGTGGTGCACAAATGTAATAGTCTTTGCACTAACCTCTGATAGAACATATCTACAGTACAAGGATGCTCACCATCGGTCATTTCATCACTTACCTCACGGATAAACACCATGTCCAAATCAGATTTGTAACCAAGCTCTATACCACCTAATTTACCGTAACCAATGATGGCAAGACCAGGATCTTGAGCGGTTCTATTTTTAGGAACTCCGTACTTTTTAGCGTTCTGATCCCAAGCTAACAGTAACACCTCATGCACAATAGCTTGTGCTAAGAAAGTTAAAGCATCAGAGATCTTCATCAAAGGAAGACGACCTGCTTTATCTGATAGTGCAATTCTAAAGATCATGACTTTTTTAAAGAGTCTTAACTCCTCCATCACTGCTTCAAGATCTTCAGAATCTACACGTAAGAGTCGCTCTTGTAGCATGATAAAGAATTCTTTTTCTGATGGCGGTGCATCAAAATACTGAGGAATAAATAATTCGTCTAATAAGATTGGATGGGAGGTAATAAGCTCTGAGGCAAAGTGATTATCTTTTAATAATTTGATAAAACGCTCTAAAACCTCATTATTGTCACGCAATAACTGCATATAAGGGGTACGCAGGGCAATACGCTCAATTAAACCTGCTAAACGTTTAAATAAAGTGGAGGCTTGTTCTTCTTTAACTAGCAAAAAGATAACTTTTGGCATGAGCTCTAATAAAGTCTCACGACCTACAGGTCCAACCGGCATTCTAGTTAAAGTGTTTTTAAGATTGATAATTTCTAAAGCTAAAGGCTTAGCCTCAGCTTGATTTACAAGATATTTTTGTAATTCAGCTTCAAGCTCCTCAACACTTAAATTAGCTTCCCATAAATCAAAGTTCTTAAAGTCCTCGTGATTGCTTTCTTCATCTGCAACCACCTTTTTAAACTCACCATGGACAAATTCCATAACATAGGCAAGATCTTTTTTGTAGGTATCATAATCCTGATAACCAAGACAGACTAATAGCCTTGCAATATCCTTTTCATTATCAGGTAAACTTTGAGTTTGTTTATCAGAAAACTCTTGAATAATGTTTTCGGTTTTACGTAAGAACACATAACAGTCATCTAACTTTTTGCAGATCTGCTTTGGGATCAAATCAAGATTAGCTATATGTTTTAAGGTACTGCGCAAGGAGCGGTCACGGAGCTCTACAAATCTACCACCACGCATCAGCTCGAAGACTTGAGCGATAAATTCCACCTCACGAATACCACCTTGACCTAATTTAAAGTTGTCTTTTAAAGCACGGCGACGAACCTCAGATTCAATCATATGCTTCAATTTACGCAAGGATTGTACCGCACCATAATCAAGATATCTTCTGTAAACAAAAGGTCTTAATAAATCGATTAAGTCGCTTCCCCAATGAGAGTAATAACTCTCATCGCCTAAAAGTTTGGCTTTAACTAAAGCATATCTCTCCCAGGTTCTACCTTGGGTTTCATAGTAATTTTGCAGAGCATCAAAGGAGTTTACAATGGTACCTGCATCACCAAAAGGACGTAGTCTTAAATCAATACGGTAACAGAAAGTGTCTACCGTTTTATCTGAAAGCATGTTGGCAGTGCGCTGCACAATGCGTGAGAAAAACTCTCGATGGGTTAATTGTCGAACAGAGCCTACAGTCTGCCCTTCAAATGGATAAGCAAAGATAAGATCAATATCAGAGGAGAAATTAAGCTCTTGACCACCTAATTTACCCATACCTAAAGTAAGTAAGGGTAGAGGTTTTCCATCCTCATCTACAGCATCACCATAAGCGTTTTTAAGCTGTGCTCTTACTACATCGATAGTTCTAAGGACTATAGCTTCAGCAAGATTTGATAAAGAAACAAGAACCTCATCAATAGAAGCTTTACCTGTAAGATCACGCCAAGCAATTACCATAGCTCTGGTTCTGCGCAGAATACGCAAGCGCTTTTTTAATTCAAATTCAGATAACTTGTCTTCAATATAGGAATTTACAGCAGCTTTAGGATCTAAACTGAAAGTGTCACTATCTAAAGCTCCCTGCTCTACAAGTTTTGTGCAAACATCAGGGTAACTAAAAATAGTATTGGCAACAAAATCAGATAAGGCAATAACAGTTTTAAACTCTGCTCTATCGTCAAAGACTTTAAATTGCTCTGGGGTTAATTTACCCTTTAGCCTCTCATATTGATTGTTTGATTCTTTTAAAAGGACGTCAGGCAACTGCAAGTCCATATCTAGTTTTGGCTGTAAATTCAAATTCATTTGTTTTCTAATACTTTGTAAACTGACTACACTTCATAGCAAGCTATGGGGCTTTGCCACCGATCTGTAAATCTAAGCTAAAAGTGAAAGTAATAAACGTAACTTTAAAGGAATTAAGAACAACTTAGTGTTTTTCTCTGCATCCCTTACTTTTTCAACACAATAAGTAACAAGTTTTTGATTATTATTTAAACTTACCTTCAAGAGTTTTTTCTCAAAACAACTTGAGGTTTTATAAAAATCTTTTAATAGGCGAATAATGATTTTTAAATCAGTTTTATAATCTACAGGCTCTTTTTGACCTTCGACAAAGGCTAAAAGATGCTTGCGTTTTAACATTTTCAAGCCTTCTAATAACTGATGTAAGACGCAATTTACCAAAGCTAACACGGTAGCATCACGACTTACAATAAAGTAACCATATAACTGCTCAAAACTTGCCACAAGATTAGTTAAGGTTTTAACGGTGGTGTTTTGACTATCAAATTGAGCTAAATTCAAGGAGATGACTTTGCCTTGTTGTAATAAAGAGGCTCTGTGCATCTTTGAAAAAGGCTCTAACAGTAAAGGAAGCTGTGTTTGAGCTAGATAATTACATACAAGGGAACATAGCTTTAGCAGATCCTGCTCTTTAACAGAAGTTTCTTTAAGCTCTAACTCAAGCTCATTTAGTGGGTATTTTTTATTACCTTCAACCTCAATGTAACCACTGTCGTAAGCAACCTCAAAGGTACTATCTAAAACATTTAGATTAAAGAGTTTTCTTGTAAAGTTAATTCTGCAAACTTTTTTAAGGCGCTTTTGCAAGTCATCAAGATTGTAATCGTCAGGAAAAGCTTCTTTTGGAAATGCCTTTAAATTAGGTACACTTGCACTACTATCAATAGGTAGATTAAATTCACTACGTTGATGCAAGCCACCAATATTCTGTCCTTTTACTTTTAAGGTTTGCTCAGAGAAATTGTCTGCATGACGAATTCTAAGTCCTGCACGGATAGCAAATAACTCTTTTTTATCGGTATCAAAATAGGTGTTATCAAGATGTAATTCTTGCTCATCTGATACTGTACCTATCTTAGAAAAAATTTGTCGAAGATTGCACTGATTGCCTTCAATTCCAAATTTAAGTTCAATTTCTTTATTCTGCATAGTGCTACTCCAAAATTCTGACCTATACTTTAATTGTATACTGATAAGTTTATTTTATACTTTGTTTCAAATCAAAAAAGCACCATTTTGTAAACAAACTTAAGCTTTCTTATCAACAAGCAAACTTAAACAGTAATTTCACTCAATCTTGATAGCAAAATCGTCAAAATTGACAT
Organism: uncultured Succinivibrio sp.; assembly: GCA_902785325.1. GTDB lineage: Bacteria > Pseudomonadota > Gammaproteobacteria > Enterobacterales > Succinivibrionaceae > Succinivibrio. The sequence goes on from CACZXZ010000032.1 coordinate 4,802, forward strand.
TTTAAAGTGAGGATTAAATTTTCATTATCATTAAAAGAAACTTTAAAGGAGCAAACTATGAACTATTCAAATCACGCACTACGTCGTATGAATGCTAGAAACATCACTGTTGCTATGGTAGAGACTTCTTTTGATGATTGTTTGAAATTTGGTAATTGGGATCAAAAAGGTGACAGACTCACCATTGATGCTACCTCCGACGATTTCCATGAGCACATTCAAAGCACTCAAAAAAACTTGCTAAATCTTAAGCAGCAGCTAGCTGCATTAAAAGAAAAAGCCAAACTTGAGAAATTGCTAACAGAGCCTTATGAGACACTTAAACGCAAGTATAAGCGCTTAAAGCTAAAACTTAGAGCTTTAAAAAAGCTTGAACATAAAAGACGACTTACCCTAGTAGTCTCTGATGAACAAATTCTCATCACTGCTTTTGTGCCAACCAAACACTTTAGACGTGATATCGATTACCACAAGTACTATTACGAAGCTTTAGCTAAAAACGCTTAAGCTAAAGTAAGTTTAAAAATGCTTTAAAATTTAACAAATTAGAGCTTGATAAAGCTTTTAATTTGTTCAGTTGTGCTAAAATTGTGGCAATTAACACAAGTACTTAAGGATTAAAAAGTGAAGTTATTAACTTTTGGAAAAGTAGTTTTACTAAGCTCATTGCTTACAACTTTTAGTGCAACTGCACAAGATGAGACCTCCCCACAAGCTCAAGATAACACTCAAACTGAGAGTGATACTGGTATTAAGGTTGAAAAACCTGATGCAGTTGAGGACTTACAAGAAGGTGATGCTGTCTATGTATCAGAAATGGCTAACGTTTGGTTACGTACCTGCCCAAGTTCTAATTGCCGTATTGTAGGTGCTACTCATGTAGGTGACAAATATAGCTTTGTAAAAGTCTCCCCTGATAAGAAATTTACCTTAGTAGACAACGGTCAAAAGCAACTATGGATGCAAACAAGAGATCTTCAAATTGAACCTTGTGGTAAGGCTAAAGTAGATCTTTTAGAAGGTGAGATTGCTAATTTAAATAATCGTTTAGAGAATTACGATTCAGAAGTTGCCCATAACTATCAAGTAGCAAAAGCAAAACTTGAAAAACTTGAAAAAGAAAATGCTCAATTAAAAGATACTTTAGCTAAACAAAACTCTCAAATTGAAGAGTTAGATGCTACTCGTAGAGATTATGCTGATAAGCTAGAAACTAAAGAGCTAGATATGCAAATGCGTTGGTGGTTACAAGGCGCTATCATCGCTTTATGTGGTGCTATCATCGGTATTATCTGCGTGTATATTCCACGTCCAAACCGCAAGAGAAAGATGAACCGTTTCTAGTTTAAATTCTTTAAAAAGCCTTCACAATGAAGGCTTTTTTATTGAGTTCTTACAAACCTTATCTCATATTGATTAGCACTAAGCTTTCTTTTTTGTCCCTTTACCCTTTCTAATTTTGCGTATCTTGTAAGGCTTAAATCTTTAGGTCCAACTTTTTTAGCGCTCTTAAATTTTAAGCTTTTTGCTTCAACTAAATATTCCTTATAGTTGTAGTTGTCTTGATATAAGGCATTAAGATTAGTTAATGAAGCGACAACTTCTTTATTAACCTCTTTTTTCACCTCAACAAAAGCTTTGTCAGCTATAAAGCAGTAAACAGATAAACCTACACTTGCAAACACCAAAGAGAACAAAAAGAGTCTTAAAGCTTTAAGTTTTGTAAAGCCATACCCTTTTAAAAGCTCTTTTTGATATAAGTCTTGAGCGTTAATCATCTAAATAAGGACCTTGCTTTTGCGCATTATCTAATAAAGCCTCTGACAAATTGTCATCATCTACAAGCTTTGAAAATTCACTGTAGGCTTTTTTAAGATCTTTTTTATCGGTTACTTTTAAGTTTAGTAACTCAGAATTAAAACTCTTAAAGCGCTCTAAAGCTTGATTAAAAGAGTCTAAAGTTAACAGATCCTCTAATTTATCTTTTGAGGAAAAAGCTTTGGAGATATAGGTAAACTGACCATCAAAATAATGCTCAATAAACTTAGTTTTAACTACCCACAATTTGTCCCCAACAATAATTTCAGAGGTATCAGTCCCATACTCTTTTAACAATACATAATAAGGGATCATATCGTCAGTACGCATATTCAAGACTGCAGGACGATTGATTAACTTTAAAGTTTGCAAATCAGAGGATAAAGTACTGCACTTTAATTTTACTTTCTCAAGATCAACACAAGTAGCCTTTAAATTGTCATAGCGCTCATAGCCCCAAACCTTAATTAAGGTATTTAAGGAGTCTGACAAGAATAAACTCTGCTTTATACCTTCATTAAATTCATAAAGCTCTTTACGCTCTTTTTGATTAAAAGGCATCAATGCTTGCATTACTTTTTGATATTGAGTTTTTACAGTCTCATCTTTACTTACTAAAGCTTGTATAGACTGTGAATCTATGTGATGTGGCAGATAAAAGTAAGCTAAAGCAAAGGTTAGTGCACTAATTACAAGACCTGCTAACAATAAAGGAATTTTAGCAAAGACTGTAATACAACAATCCTTGATAAAATTCTTAAAGCCAATAGCAAATAAACTGCGTTTATGACGCACAATTTCAATAGCTTTTTTAATAGTAGTAGCTGAAACTGTCTTTTTCTCTTGCTCAAAGGCTATACATAAAGCTCTATCTGCTACAGCATTGATTACACGAGGTAGACCATTAGTGCCTTTGTATAAAGCTTTTATCGCACGATTTGTAAAGATAGGATCATGGCAACCTGCAATCTGCATTCTAAAATTAACATAAGCTTGTACTTCCTCACGCTTTAAAGCTTTAATCATACTAAAAGCTTTAACACGGTTATAAAACATCTTATGCATTGGCTTTTGAATGTTACTGATTAAATCCTCTTGTCCAACTAACAAGAAGTTAATCATCTTGCCAAGTTCACCTTCAATATTAGAAATCAGACGAATTTGCTCAATAACCTCATCAGATAAGCCTTGAGCCTCATCGCAAATAACTGTGGTTACAATACCTGAGGAGACAGAATGCTCTAAGAGTTTACGCAGTTTTAAAGTAAGCTCTGCAATAGATTCAAGCGAGGTTGCTACCACACCACTTGCACGCAAGATGGTAGCTAAGAGCATATGCTCATTTAATCTAGGATCGTCAATGGTAATAATACGCATGCGTTTAGGTAAAGATCTTATCAGCATGCGCACTAAGGTGGTCTTACCAGAGCCAGATGGACCTGATAACACACAAATAGAGCCGTTTCTTGATAAATTATTAGTTAAAACTTCTAAGGCTTGATGTTGCAGATTACCTACATAATAGTAACGACTATCAGGTAATCCATCAAAAGGTAATTCATCTAAGGAAAAAAACTTCTCGTACATACTAGTAATTTATCTTGAAAAAAGCCAACTTTAAGCTTTAGTTTTGGTTTTCACTTTATCTCTACAAAGCTATTAGTTTAAAGTTTTGCTTTAATATCATCAAGATTAAAGCCATATTTTTCATAGGATTCTGGCAATGGTGGCAAAGCTGCATCTAACCTTAAAATTAGTTTAGGTAAAAATGGCTTAGCTCCAGAGGTTGGATTGTAGATTTCTAAAATCTGATATAACTCGTCAAAAACTAAAGGTTGACCTGATATCGTAAGTTGGTTTGGCTTATCGTAATTTAATACATAATTACGCCCTAAGAATTGAATTAGATCCTCTGTAAGTTTCTTATCATCTTTCATCTTAGTGTAGTACACAATACCACTGCGCTCTTTAGAGTCATCAATGTAAGCTTGCGCCTCTGGTGCACCTTCAGTAAAGGCAACCTCACCTAAATAGATTGAGCGACAAAGGCTAATAGTTTGAGATAACAATAGATTATAATCAGTTTTCTGATTAAAGTTTAAATAACGCATTAAAGGTTCTACAGCTTGAACCTTACGATTTTTTAAGCGGTATAAAATAGTGAAAGCATTAGTTTTATCAAGTCCTGTTCCATAACCGTTTAAAATCATAAAGGCATATAAAATACCACCAGTTGAATCGTCTTTATTGTAGGCTTGTTTAAAGATATCACAGGCAGCCTCTCTAATTCTCTTACTCTCAAAGCCATTAGCTAAAGCAAGTACGCCTACAGCAGTTAAAGCAGGACCATAGTTGCCTTTAGCTGCTAACTTTAAAAGGCGCATGCCTTCTTTTTGAGACTCAACAGTACCTTGTCTTAGATAAATTAAAGCTAAAGAATATAAAGCTACAGGATCGTTATTTTTAGCCGCTTCCTTGTATAAAGCATAACCTCTTTTGATATCTCGCTTTACGCCATAGCCATGCCAATAAATAGCTGCTAATCTGCTGGTTGCACCAGGGACAGAATCCTCTTTAGCGCGGTTATATAACTTTGTGGCACTAAAAGGTGATAACACATTTTCCATGCCTAAAAAATCAATATCACCGCGAGCAAGAATAGCTATTTTAGAACCTTTTGCTTTAGCTTCATTTACCATACGAATATAGTCTTGAGTATTCATCGCATAGTTAATAGAGTTCTCATACATCTTAAGCAAAGGGTTATTAGAGGCTAAATACTCCTCTGAATAATCTTTTAAGGCTTCATTAAAGTAGAAGATAGCGCTATTAGCTCCTTGGGCATTACCATAACCTAATAAAGCTAAATAGCCCATGATTTCATTTGCAGAGCTAATACCACGGTGTTTTGCACACTCACGGGAATACTCTAAAGCTTTTGAGAAATTGCCAATACGGGCATTTACCCAAGCTAAATATGGATAAGCCTCTGTAGCACCTTGCTTGGTGGCTTTTAAGAAAAAAGATTGTGCTTTATGAAAATTGTGATCTTCTAAAGACTCAAGTCCTGCTACTACATAGTACTCTCTTGTAGCATTAGTCCACTTTACATAACCACCTATAAACAAATAGGAGCCGACAACAAACATCACAAATAAACCAACCACTAGCGCAATAGTTTTATGAGCTAAGATCTTTTGCAAATATTTGTTTTTAATTTCAAAATTTTTCATAAGCTTTTACTCTATAGAATCAGCACCTACATCAGGTACCTCAACTTCAAGATCTTTATTGATTAAAGCTGTATCACGCTCTAAAGAAATTAAAGCATTACGGGCAGTTACCGACTCGTCAACAATAGGATTTTCTTCTTTAGTATTTAAAGTTAAGCTATTAAAAGGAACAATCTCAATTACATCCTCAGCAATACCTATCTTTAAATAAGCATCCTTTAATACTTGTGCTCTATCTTTTGCAAGCGCGATGTTGTCAGCATTTTGCTTCATATCATAAGCATAAGCTCTTATAGTTACCTTAGTAATTGACTTGTCATACTTTAAGTACTCTAACTGCTCATCAAAGTGTTTTTGAGACTTAGCTGTAAGCTCATCTTTATGTAACTTAAAGACTAATGGCATCATCTTGATGTCATTAAAGTTAACTCTTAATAACTGCTCTTGGCAGGATAGATATTTTTTAAAGGCAGCTTTAAAACCTAAAGGATTTAAAGTTGGTATGATATTCTCACCTTTAGCTAACTTGTCATCGGTGTAAGGCATCATGATCTGATTTCCTCTATCAAGATTAGCTAAAATTTTCCAGGATAAAGTAGGACCTACATAAGGTTTAAATCCTGGATACAAAGCAATTTTACCTAGTAATTCCTCATTAGAGCTTGCATGCCAATCAGGCTTACTTGCAATAAATCGCATAGTACTGCTCTGCCCTATACCTAACTTTGGATAAATCATTAAGGCTGTTTTCAAGCTCTTACCTGAATATGTCATAAAATTGGCATAGCCATACTGAGGAATGTCATAAATTAAAGAGCAGATCATTTTATTAGAATTGTTCGACCACAAATTTTTGGTGGCAGGATCAATTGAGGAGGTATATCTAATCTGAGCATTAGCACCAGTTGCACACAAGATGCTTGCTAGAATTAAACCTTTAAACCATGATCTTTTATTCATCATCATTCCACCTATTACTTTTAAGTAATTTTGACAATTTAGTACTCTTTAAATTATCTTTAGCAATTATAGTGCCAAACTACAATTATTTTTTTAATCTACGTTTGATTTAGAAAGATTTAACTTAATTCTTTTGCCAAAACTTTAGCTATTCTCAAAAGTTAATACACTTAACTTTTAAAACTTAATATTCTCAACACATAAAGTTAACAACTTCTTGATAAGTTAGATTCTAAAGACTTTTATTCTTTGGAGAAAACATGAAACTCAACACTCTTACACTTACCTTAGCTGCAATTGCCATGCTTGGTATCAATGCACTTACACCATCCTTTGCATCTGACAGACCTATGACTATTGAGGCTTCTAAAAACCTATACCATGGATATACTGCTAAAAACGCTAATGGCACTATCAATGTTGTTGTAGAAATTCCTGCTGGAACTAATGCAAAATACGAAGTTAATACCAAAACTGGCAACCTTGATTGGGAGATTAAAAAAGGAAAGCCACGCATGGTAAAGTATTTAGCGTATCCAGCAAACTACGGCATGATCCCTTCAACCTTATCAGATCCTGACAACGGTGGTGACGGTGATCCTTTAGATGTATTGCTTTTAGGTGAATCAAAACCTCAAGCATCTGTAGTTGAGGCAAAGCTTATCGGCGTGATGAACATGCTTGATGACGGTGAAGTTGATGATAAGTTAATTGCGGTTGCAAAAGACTCATGCTTTGCAGATATCAACACTGTTACAGAGCTTGAGAAAAAATTTAACGGTAGCACAAAAGTACTAAAGACTTGGTTTGAAAATTACAAAGGCAAAAAAGCAAATGTAAAAATTGCAGGCTTTAAGGATGCTACCGAGGCTAATCAGATTTTAGATAATGCTATTGCAGGCTTTAAAAAGCACGAAAAATAATCTTTTCTAAAGTTTATAAAGACCAAAAACTTTTGGAGTTGCCAATTGTTCTCCTTGGCAGCTCCTATTTATCCTACTAAAGTATCAAAAACATTTTTGGTACCCCCTATAAGAAACTGCTAAAAAGCACAACCTTGAAAACTTTATTGTAAACAACTAGCTAAAAGGAGCAACATGTCTCCTTATTTCAATTTTATAGAAAACGATAAAGAAACTTAGATTTTGTAAATTTAATCATCTGTCATTTTTTCAGCAACACGCCTATTTCATACAACATCACTAAAAATTAAGCAGTTTGCTGTTTTAATTGTTTACCATTCAAAGTAAAATTCTTTCAAAGACATTACTTCAAAATTATTCAAAACAAAAATTACCATATGCAAATCTATCTAGTAGGAGGAGCTGTCAGAGATAAGCTCCTTGGTATCGAAAATCACGATAAAGATTATGTAGTCGTAGGCGCTACTGTTGAGAAAATGCTATCTTTAGGATTTACTCAAGTAGGTCATGATTTCCCTGTATTTTTACATCCTAAAACTCATGAAGAATATGCCCTTGCTCGTACAGAGCGTAAGAATGGTACTGGTTATTTAGGTTTTAATTGTGATTTTAATGAGCACATCACTTTAGAAGAAGATCTAATAAGACGCGATCTTACTATCAATGCTATGGCTATGGATGATAAGGGAAACATCTATGATCCTTACCATGGACAAGACGATATAAAAAACAAAGTACTACGTCATGTTTCAGATGCCTTTGTTGAAGATCCGCTACGTGTACTTAGAGTAGCTCGTTTCTATGCAAAGTTCTACTCTCAAGGATTTGAAATTGCCACTGAAACAAAAGCCTTGATGCGAAAAATGGCTGACAGTGGTGAATTAAAGCAATTAACTGCAGAGCGTGTCTTTATCGAGCTTCAAAAAGCTTTAGAAACCGACAATGCAGAAAGATTTATCTTAGCTTTAAGAGAAGTTGGTGCCTTAAAAGAAGTGTTACCAGAAATTGATAAACTCTTTGGGGTTCCTGGTCCTAAAAAATGGCATCCAGAAATTGACTCAGGTATTCACACCTGCATGACATTACAATGTGTAAGTAAACAAACCACTGATCCAGTCACAAGATTTGCTATGCTCTGCCACGATTTAGGTAAAGGAGAAACACCTACTATACTTTGGCCTCATCATAGAATTCACAATGAGCTTGGACTAAAACCACTACAGTGCTTATGTCAAAGACTTAGAGTGCCTACAGAATATGAGCAATTAGCTAAAATCGTAGTACGCTATCATTCAGTAATGCACCACCTATATCGAGATGGAGCTACTGGTATCGTAGATTTATTTAACAGAATTGATGCTTGGCGTAGACCTGAAAGAGTAAAACCATTTGCCTTATGCTGTAAATGCGATTTTACAGGTAGAAAAGGCTTTGAAACTAGACCTTTCCCAAGATACGATTATTTCTTAGCAATCTTTGCTTTATGTCAAACTGTAAAAGCTAAAGAATTTGTAGATTTAGGCTTTACAGGTAAAGATATCAGCGAGCAAATGAATCTTAAGAGAATAGCACTTGTAACAGACTATCTTAAGACTATTCCTGAAGATGAGTTAAATGATAAGAGTAATGAAATGCCTGCTTCTATCAAAGAGGAAAGCTCTAATTATCAGAGAAAACCACAAAACGAAGCTACTCATCAAAAAGGATTCTTTAAAACCAAGATTGAAAACCTTGAAAACAAAGAAAGCGAAGATTCTGGTTTTGAGGAATAGTATTAAACAAGCCTTTTAGCTACTCTAAAATCTAATGTTGTAATGAGGCTTAAAGGCTTTTTAATATAAATGCTAGATAAAAATTTATTTTCCACGCTTTGAAAACTATAAATCAAAATTCCCTGTAAAGTTGCATGTATAAGCCATTTCAACAATTGAATTTTTACAGTCACCCTCTGATTTTTTACAGTCACCCCGTACAATAGCTATAAATCAAATTGTTCCCATATAAGCTGCATGTACAAACCATTTCAACTATTGTATTTTACAGTCACCCTCTGATTTTTTACAGTCACCCCTACAATAGCTATAAATCAAATTGTTCTCGTATAAGTTGTATGTATAAGCCATTTCAACTATTGTATTTTACAGTCACCCTCTGATTTTTACAGTCACCCCTATGATAGCTAATAATCAAAACATTCACTTATAAACGACATTTTTATGCGATTTTATAGTCACTCTTATAGTCACCTTATTTATTTTAAATCTTTGTCAAAAGTAAGCATAAACCGCTTTTTTTATGCGATTTTTAGTCACCTTTATAGTCACCTTTATAGTCACCTTATTTATCAATAAGCAACTATTACATTAAAACAGTAGGATCATTAGATATTATAGAAAGAATGTCTACCTAAACACGCATACCAATGCGTGTTTAAGTTGATGGATTAGAACATCCAAAGAAGAAGTGCACCTAAAGCTACACGGTAAATTACAAATACTGCCATACCAGAGTTTGCAATGTACTTTAGGAATAAGTGGATCACAGCAATAGCGATAAAGAAGGAGATTGCACCGCCTAATACTAGATTTATCCACTGTAATTGTAAGGTATCATCTTTATAGATCTTAATGATCTCAAATAAAGCTGAAGCACAAATAATTGGAATTGATAACAAGAAGCTAAAACGAGCTGCAGCTTGTGGTTTCATACCTAAGAATAAACCTGCAGTTAAGGTAATACCAGAACGAGAAGTACCTGGGATTAAAGCAATAGCTTGAGCAAAACCAATTATCAAAGCTTGTACGTAAGTAAGACCACGTAGTGAATCTTGACGGGCACCTTTGGTGGCATCGATATTCTTCCAAATCATCTTTTTATTTACGTAGGAAGCCAGTCCTAATAACAAACCAAAGAAGATGGTTGAATAAGCAATAATCTCAACAGATTCACGTACAGTTGATGATACAAACTTCTCAATAAAGATACCAAATACACAAGCAGGTATGGTTGCCACAATTACACAAAAACCAATACGCGCAATTGGGGTTTGCTTAAACTTTACGCAAGCTTCAATAGTATAAGTACCAATTTTTACTAAGTCTGCTAAGTAATATAAAACTACAGCAAGCAAAGTTCCTACATGCACAGCTACATCAAAAGCCAAACCTTGATCTTCCCAACCTAAAAGTTGTGATGGAAAAATAAGATGAGCACTTGATGATACTGGTAAAAACTCTGTTAAACCTTGAATTAAAGCTAATACAAATACATGTAATAAGGTCATTTATAATTAGTCCTTAACGTTGTGCCACTGTGGAGCCTCAACAGACCAATCAATAGTAGTTTTCACAACCTTACGATCCTCAGGTAATCTTGGTTCCATCTCCTCCCAAATCTCACCTACTTTGATGTTTAATAAAGGATGAACTAAAGTAGGATCTAATTCGCATAAAGGACATAGTACGAAAGGATAATCCTGAATATCGTGGCGTGGTAGCTTGCAAGGCTTGGTTGCAATAGTGTCACCAAACACTAAAATATCGATGTCTAAACGACGCTTGATACCAAAATTAGTACCATTGTTAAACATCAACTCACCACCTGCTAATTGCTCAACTTTTTGTAAGCAAGCATAAAGATCTTCTAAACTAGCCTCGGTATCGCCACCTAAAACCATATTGTAGTAGTCAGGCTCACCTTGTCTTACAGGATGGCTAATCCATACTGATGACTTTTGAAAATTCTTAAATAGAGGTCCAATTTTAGCTACAGCAAATCTCAAAGCATTTTCACGATTTAAGTTTGAACCAACACCTAGGTAAACTCTAGTGGTCATTTTATTCTCCAATTTTTTTACTAATTTGAACCCCTACTGCTGTAGTATCAGCTACAGCTTTAGGTTTGTTTAAGGTAACTGTTACTTGATTTGGTTGATATTCTTTTAAGATTAAATCACAGAGCTCAACTCCAAGCTCTTCTAAAAGTCTTGCCTTTCTCTCAATTATATAAGTTTTAACTCGATTTGAAAGATGAGCATAATCAATGCTCTTATCTAAGTTTCCTGTAGTACCAGCCTCTTTAAGATCTTTTTCAAGCTCAAGATCAACAATTAAAGGCTGCTCTTGTACTCTCTCATAGTCGAGTATACCAATAATACAAGATACTTTTAAACCTTTTACAAAAATCTTATCCATTACAAAGCTTTAAGTTCTGATAGTGGCCAACGAGGATATACTTTTACTTTATAATCGCCAACTTGACCTGCCTTGTAACGAAGCATGCCAACCTGTGCAATCATAGCACCATTGTCGGTGCAGAATTCTTTTCTTGCAAAGAATACTTTACCATGGATACTATCCATAAGCTCTGTTAAAGCATTTCTAATATCCATATTAGCAGATACACCACCTGCTACCACTAAGGTTTTTAAATGAGCTTGTTTTAGTGCTCTTTTACACTTAATTTGCAACGTCTGAGCCATAGCTTTAGTAAAGCCTTTAGCTATGTCGGCTTTAACCGCCTCAAGATCTTCTTTATGCTCTAAAGTAGCATTTAATACAGCTGTTTTTAAACCAGCAAAACTAAAATCACAATTAGGATTTTTAATCATTGGACGAGGAAAATTAAATACCCCTTCTCGACCGTTTGCAGCAAGCTTTTCAAGTCCTGGACCTCCAGGATATGGAATACCTAATAATTTAGCGGTTTTATCAAAAGCTTCACCAGTCGCATCATCAACTGATTGACCTAAAATCTCATAGCAACCTGGCTTTTCAACCTTGATAAGTAAAGTGTGACCACCTGAGATAAGTAGCGCTACAAAAGGTAAGCTTGGTTTATTCTCTTCTAGCATAGGAGCTAAAAGATGGCCTTCCATGTGATGCACAGGAACGCAAGGAATGCCAAGTCCATAAGCAAGCGCACAAGCATCCATGGCTCCTGATAGTAAGGCTCCAATTAAACCAGGACCTGCGGTATAGGCAATTGCGCATAAATCAGTTAATTTCATATCAGCTTTTTCTAAAGCCATATGCACTAGTGGCACTATTCTTTTGATGTGATCACGAGAGGCAAGCTCAGGTACTACACCACCATATTCAGCATGCATAGGAATTTGTGTATGCAGACAATGGGAGATTAGACCTTCTTTGTCATCAAAGATAGCTACGCCAGTTTCATCACAAGAGCTTTCAATACCTAAAATGCGCATTTTTCGACCTTACAAAAAACAAACAGCTCATTTTAACAAACAATAGCTTGTTTGTTTACCTATATTTTTAACATAAAGGTTACAGGTCCGTCATTCTCAAGGTTTACCTTCATATCAGCTGCAAAGATACCTTCTTGAACTGAAGGTAGCTTTTGATGAGCATAGGCTGTAAATTTTACATATAGCTCTTTTGCTTCATTTGGAGCCATAGCAGGATCAAAACTTGGGCGATTACCTGCACTGGTATTAGCAGCTAGTGTAAATTGAGAAACTAACAGCACATTACCGTTTACCTGCTCTAAATTAAGGTTCATTTTGTCGTTCTCATCATAGAACATACGGTACTTTAAAATTTTATCGAACATCTTTTTACATTTAGCCTCATCATCGCCTTTTTCAAGACCGATAAAAGCTAAGATACCTTTCTCAATTGAGCCTGTTACTTGATTATCAACAACGACTTTGGCGTAATTTACTCTTTGTAATAGTGCGAGCATACGATCTCCTAAAATATTTTGCTCCATTATAGCCAATCCATTAGAATAGTCCAAAAGAGGTTGGAAAGATGCTTTTAAATTTATTGTGTGTAGGCTTAGGTGGATTTGTAGGCGCAATTTTACGTGCACTTACAGGCATTTTCGTTAGCAAAATTGTACTGTTAAGTGCATTTCCTTATGCGACTTTAATCGTTAATATCTTAGGATCATTTTTAATTGGCATGTTGCTTACAAGCTCTTATGTACTGTCAAATCCAAATTTAAAATCATTTTTAACCGCAGGTTTATTAGGTGGTCTTACCACATTTTCAACCTTTAGCTTTGATACGCTATCTTTAATTGAGCATCGCTTTTTTACTGCAGCCCTTTTAAACGTTGCACTTAATGTAGGTCTTGCTTTAATTGCTTGTTTTTTAGGATCTGAACTTGTAAAACACATGTCCTAAAACAAAAAAAGCTCCCTTAAAATGGAGTGTCCCACAAAAGAGAGCTAAAAGTTTTGGCAAATTAAAATGTATTAGTAATTCTCAAAAATCGCGCTCTTAATCTCCTCAACAGCTGTATCTAAAGCTTCTTTTACACAAACTTTATTAGTTACTGCAGCGCTAACAGCTTTATCAATTGGTCCCCAAACATCTGACATCTGAGGAATTGACGGCATGGTATGAGCGTTTTGTGCTTGAGTTAACTCGGTACTTGCAAAATCGTCATTTAAAATGATTGGTTTTTGCATTACCTCTTTTAAAGGTGGGATCTCATGAATTTCATCATAACGACTTAATGCAAGCTCTGTTCTGTTTAAGGTATTTCGGAATTTCACTGCTAAATCATACTGTTTTGAGTATTTAGTAATAGCAAAAGAACGAAATTCAATAAAAATAATTAAATATCCCTAAACTTCATATATTCCTTCCTCCTAGCTTTTTGATGAAAAAAGCTAGTTTTTTATTTGCAGTGTAAAATGGATGAACTAAAAGATAAAGTGAGGTTTTTGGGATTTTTTATCGCTAACAAAGATAAGCTCTTGTCAATTACAAGTTCTTGAAAATGAAGAGTTGCCATAACCTTTAATAGGTTATGGCTTTTTTATTGAATTGTTTAATTGTCGATAGCGGATTCAAGCAAGGAAGTAGCTTTCTTTAAATCCTCGATGATGTGTTTTAGACTTGCATCTTTAGCTCCTACAAAGCCTGTAGATTTTCTGATAACCAAACTTGTTGGTAACACAGACGATACATTTTGCTCATCGCTGATTAACTTCTCCACTGCTAATTTACACTGTAACTCTCTATCAAGATGTACAGAGGTTAGTGCTGGTTGATAGTAAGAGCTATCTGAGAAATCGTCGTAACCTACTACAGAAACATCGTCAGGAATTGACAAATCAGCTTGCTTTAAAGCACTCATAGCTCCTAGAGCCATCAGATCATTTGCAACTAAGATTGCTGTAAAGCCTTTATGATCACGAAGCATCTTTAAAGTTGAAAAATAACCACTCTCAGCTGTCCAATCACCTCGGCATAGACATACTTCTTCCATATTGTTAATAGCAATACCCTCTCGCCAGCATTTTAAGCGAGAATCTGCTGAAGACACTCCTTCAGGACCTGCTAATAAGGCTATCTTTTTATGACCTAACTGTTTTAAATGAGACACTGAGAATAAAGTACCGTCAGCTGGATTGAAAGTTACATTTAATACAGGGCAATAAGGATCTACATCCACGAATAAGATCTTAATGTCTTTATTCTGCTCTGTTAAAAAGATAGCATCCTGAGAATTTACAGGAGCGTTAACTATAATCTTGGTGATTAAAAGAGAACGTAACTCGTCAATAGACTCTTGAATTCCTTGGCTCGTAAAATTACTTACAAGTTTAGACTCTAAATTGTAGTTATTTTGCTCAGCGTACTTTCTGACACATAAGGTTACTTCTACTGTAGATAAAGAAAGGACAGCGGCGTTAATTAAACCAATAGTGTTTACTTCTTTTTTTGCTAACTGTTGAGCTAAAAGATTTGGTACATACTTTAATTCAGCAATTGCTTGCTCAATTTTTTCTTTAGTGGAATTAGACACATTACATGAGTTATTTAAAACACGAGATACTGTCTGATATGACACTCCCGCCTTTTTAGCCACGTCATGCATGGTTATTTTTTTCTTTATATCCATAATACTGATACCCTTAAAACAGCTTAAAAAAGCTATTTATATAATATATTTTATATATTTACAACTAATCATTCCAATTTTGTTTATTTTACAACATTTTCCCAAACTTATATAATCAAGTCCATTTTTACGATAAATAGGCAATTCTTGTCATATTTTATTCTCGATTCAATGTAATATTATTATGTTTTACGTTCACATCAAATGCAGCATTTATATACATTTTTTAAGAAATTTTTAGACAATAATCGAATTTATTGGGTCATAAGTTTGCTTAAATTTAGCTTATACATCATTATTAACACGGATGTGAACGTTCCATCCATTTTAATCTAATTCACAATATAAGATTAACAAACAAAAAAACATCATGAGCGGGATTTAGTATGTTCCGTTCACCAAGGCTATATGAAAGCATGATCTCAGTTGGTTAAGAGGTGAGTTAGAAAAGATCTTCT
>CACZXZ010000033.1 GCA_902785325.1 uncultured Succinivibrio sp.
TGAAACAGACTTTAATAGGTGGAGTTACCGCCGAATTTATGCGCGTGGATCCCCATCGTTTGAACGAAGATTTAGCAATAAATCAAGTAAAAGCGATGGATTATGAAGCGCGAATTTAGTAAAAGGGTGAGTAAGCCTACTTCACTGTAGACTTATAAACTTTTTATAGATCTAAACTAACGGTGTTTAAGTCAAATGGCGACTTTAAAAAAAGAATTAAAAGAGAACATTAAGCATGGCTCTAATGTCTACCCACTTGCAGCTTATGTGTGCAGGGGTAAAAAGTTTAATGTTAATATCGGTATGCATTGGCACCCTGAGGTTGAAATCAATCGTTTTGAAAGCGGTGATTTTGTCTACAACTACGCCATGCAAGAATATAAAATCACTTCACCTTGTATTGCAATCACACCAGGTAATGTACTCCACAATCTGATGATTAAGCGTGGTGCTAACCACTCCTCCATCTTATTTAATCCTGCCATGATTGAATTTTGTAACTATGACGAAGTTCAAGTGCAGTTGTGCAAGTTTTTAAATGAAGGTTGTAAGAAGATGCCACCTTTAATAACTAGTGATATGGATTGCTTTGCAAAGGCAGATAAAATTCTAGGCTATATTGTAAACAATGCATCAAAAACTGATGGATCTACCCGTTTACGTATTAAAGCTCACTTAATCGATTTATTAGCTCTTATGTATGAGAATGGTATCTTCTTGTCAGAGTCTTTAAATAAGAATGATGACTTTGAGCATAAGCAACAAAAGATTAAAGATCTTTTAACCTTTATCAATGATCATTATGCTGAAAAGATCACTATGAATGATGCTGCTAATTATCTTAATGTTTCAAAACAGTACTTCTGCAGATACTTCAAAAAGAGTACTGGTATGAGCTTTGTTGATTTTATCAATGACTTAAGATTAAGAAGAGCAAGCCAAGAAATTGCATTAACCTCAAAATCAATTACAGATATCGCCTTAGATCATGGCTTTGACAATATTGGTTATTTCTTTAAGCTTTATAAATTAAAGTTTGGTCAGACTCCACTTAGCTATCGTAAGAATAAAGCTTTTGATGAGGATGACGATAGCGATTTGATTATTTAACTAAGTTCTAATCTACAAAAAGTACGAGCACACTTATCCTAAAGTAAGCAAGAGAGCTCGTACTTGTTATTTACTGCCCAGAAGCTTTTATATACAGCATTTCAAGCGCAATCGTAGCAGCTGCAAGCGCTGTGATTTCTCCATGATCGTAGCAAGGGCATACCTCAACGACATCCATTCCAACAATATTAAGATCTTTTAAAGCTCTTAAAATCTTAAGTACTTTATCTGAGTTTAATCCTCCCATGACAGGAGTTCCTGTTCCAGGGGCAAAAGCAGGATCTAGGCAATCGATATCAAAGGTTAGATAGCAAGGATTGTTATCCACTGTGTTATGAATAAGGTCGCTTATTGTCTTCACGCTAAGATCATTTGCTTTAATTGCATCAATAACTGTAAAGCCATCTTTTTCATTAAATTCAGTGCGTATACCAATTTGGACTGATTTATTAACGTCAATTAAACCCTCTTTAGGAGCATGATAAAACATAGTTCCATGATCATAGCTACTGCCATTAGAGTAGGTGTCTGCATGAGCATCAAAGTGAATGAGACTTAATTTACCAAAGGCTTTAGCATGAGCTCTAAGTAAAGGTAGCGTAATAAAATGATCACCTCCTAAAGTTAAACAGATTTTGCCTTTTGAAAGTAACTTTAGAGTATGATTTTCTAACTTATCTACCATATCTTGATTATTACCAAAAGCATAAACAAGATCTCCACAATCAATAACTTTAAGTCTGTCTTGTAATGAAAAATTCCAAGGATATCTTTTTTCTTCCCATGCAAGTTGAGGTGAGATTTGTCTTATCGCATTAGGTCCAAATCTAGAGCCAGCACGGCCTGAGGTTGCCATATCAAAAGGTACACCTGTAATCACTACATCTGCATCAGTATCATATGGTGAAAAGTTTAAAGGAAAGCGAAAGGCTCCAAAGGCATTAGAAACTAAGGAGATATCGTGCTCAAAATTTAAAGTCTGCATTTATTCCTCCTCGAGGTAGGTATAGCCGTATAAACCTGCTTTAAATTCTTCAATAAAAGATCTTTGAGTTTTTTCCTCAAGCTCTTGGCAGTTTAAAACTTGGCTACTAAATTCATTTAACAATTTAGAAGGATCTAAGAGTACGTATTGCAACATATCAGCTACGCTACTACCTTCATCTGATAAAGAAACACTAATCTTTCCATTGTCATAGGCATATACATCAACAGCTTCTGTGTTTCCAAAAAGGTTGTGCATGTTGCCTAAAATTTCTTGATAAGCTCCTACCATAAAGACTCCTATTAAAGGTGGATTGTCCTTATCAAATTCAGGAAAAGGCATAGTGTTAGAGATGTCATCTCCTTCTACATATTGCTTGATGGCACCATCAGAATCGCAAGTGATATCAAGAATTACCGCTCTTCTTGTAAGAGGTTTATTAAGATATTCAAGTGGTAGTACTGGAAAGATTTGATCAATGCCCCATGCATCAGGTAAAGACTGAAATAAAGAGAAGTTAAGATAAAGCTTATCAGCCATACGCTCTTGCAACTCATCTATCAATACTCGATGGGATTTGTTTGTAGGATCTAAAGCTTGTTGTATTGCTTTACAAATGCATAAGTAGATTTGCTCAGCTTTAGCTCTTTGTTGTAAGGTTACATTTCCTGATACATAACCTTCATGAATTTCTTGAAGTGCATATTGGCTATCATGTAACCACTCTCTTAAAGAGCGTTTGATGACGTTTTTATTGATTTCATTCCAAGTTTCAAACAAGGTGAAAAGAGCCTTTGGAGAACCTTCAAGCGGTGCTTTTGGAACCTTAAATTCATTGCGCTCAACACCAATGACATTAGATACTAATACAGCATGGTAGACAGTAAGTGCTCTGCCTGACTCTGTAATAATAGTAGGGTAAGGTAAGTTATTTTCCCGACAAGCATCACCTAAAGTCCAAACGATATTATTCGCATATTCCTTTAAGGAATAATTAACAGAACAATCTGTTTGTGAGCGGGTGCCTTCATAATCTACACCAAGACCACCACCCACATCAAAGTATTTAATGTTTACTCCAAGCTTAGCTAGTTCCACAAAGAATTTAGCACTTTCTTTGACACCTCGAGTAATGTCTCTGATGTTCGACATTTGAGATCCTAAATGAAAATGCAAAAGTTGTAGCCAATCAAGATGATTAAGAGCTTTTAGTGTTTGCACAAGATCTAATACTTGAGCTGCCATAAGACCGAATTTTGAGGATTCTCCTCCAGAGGATTGCCACTTACCAGATCCTTGTGAGGCAAGTCTTGCTCTTACACCTAATCTTGGAGTTACGTTTAAACGTGCAGACTCTTCAAGTACGAGTTTGAGTTCTGACATTTTTTCGATAACTAAAAATACTTTGTGACCTAATTTTTCCCCATCTAAGGCCATTCTTATGTATTCTCTGTCTTTGTAGCCATTACATACGATAACTGATTTGGTTCTGCCTGCATGAGCTAGTACTGCCATAAGTTCAGCTTTGGAGCCTGACTCAAGCCCTATGGGCTCAGTACTATTAGTAAGTGCTTCTAACACTCTACGGTGTTGATTTACTTTGATAGGATATACTAGAAAATAATCTCCTGAGTAACCATATTCATCATAAGCATCTTTAAAAGCTGAGTTTATCTCAGATAGTCTGCTTTGCAGGATTTGAGGAAAACAAAATAGCGCAGGTAATCTTTGTCCTTGTTTTGCTCTTTCTTTTACAAGTTTAGCAAGATCAACAATAGCATCTGGATTAAGCGCATTAGGTCTTACTATGATGTGACCTTCTTCATTGATAGCGAAATATTTTGCTCCCCACCAATCAATATTGTATGCGTTCACAATTGGCATCTCCTATAGGTAATCAAGGCTTTTGAAAAAAAAAGTAATGCACTGTAATTTTAATTTAGCCGATAGTCAATAAGAAATGTTGATTTTTGCTTTTCCTTAAAAGTGAAGAAATGTTAAAAGAAAGGTATATATAAGCGATTTGTGAAAATTTTGGATTGATAAATTTTTTTATTTCTGCACATTTTGTGTGCTTAAATTACAAAAAAGGCTCCATCAAGGAGCCTTTCACTAAAACTTAAACTTTAATTAGAAGTTTTCATAGTTTTTGATAGTAACTTGCTTACCATCAGCGCCTACAGGTGCAATCTCACCTAATACCCATGCCTTCTCGCCTAGAGCATTAAGAACGTCGCAAGCCTTTTGAGCTTCTTCTTTAGTAACTACTGCAATCATACCAACACCGCAGTTGAAGGTACGGAACATTTCGTATGCATCAACGTTACCATTCTTTTGTAAGTACTTGAATACTTCAGGTCTTGTCCATGAATCGCCATCACAAGCTGCACAAGTACCTTCTGGTAATACACGAGGAATGTTCTCCCAGAAACCACCACCAGTGATGTGAGCTAATGCGTGAACATCAACTTCTTTGATTAGTTTTAGAATTTGTTTTACGTAAATACGTGTTGGAGCTAATAAAGCATCAGCAAGTACAGTACCATCTGATAACTTGTCCTCTAAAGGCTTTGCATTAGCAAGCTTTAGAATACGACGAATTAGTGAGTAGCCGTTTGAGTGAGGACCTGAGGAAGCAATACCGATGATAGCATCACCAACCTTAACCTTTGAACCGTCGATGATCTTATCTTCATCAACAACACCCACAGCAAAACCTGCTAAGTCGTAGTCACCAACTTCGTACATGCCAGGCATCTCAGCGGTTTCACCACCAACTAGAGCACAACCTGCTAGCTCACAACCATGAGCAATACCAGTAACAACAGTAGTTGCTGTATCAACATCTAGCTTACCAGTACCATAGTAATCTAAGAATAAGAATGGCTCAGCACCTTGTACTACAATGTCGTTTACACTCATAGCTACTAGATCTTGACCTACAGTAGCGTGTTTTTGTAAATCGATAGCTAAACGTAGCTTAGTACCAACACCATCAGTGCCAGTTACTAGTACAGGATTGGTATAACCCTTAGGAATTCTTGTTAGAGCACCAAAACCACCTAGACCGCCGATTACTTCAGGACGGGTAGTTTTCTTAACTGGTGCCTTAATACGTTCTACAAGTTCCTCACCAGCATTGATATCAACACCAGCTTCTTTATAGGTTAAATTTGATGCCATGATCATCTCCAAGGACTAATTTAATATTCTGAGCGCCATTCTACTAGAAATGAAGAAAAAATTCACCTTAAAAGACAAAAAACATTTCACATTGATGTGCTAAAATTGACGCAGTTTGTACGAAGGTGACATATGAAATTAAGAACTTTATCTGTAGGTGCAATTTATTGCATTCTAAACTCAGCTTTTGCAACTCCAGTCTTTGAGCGCCCTTTAGATAATGGTATGGATAATGCCATTGTAGATGCTTTTGTGGAAGCTACCTCTCAAAGTGCAATTGATGATACTAAATCTATCAGTATTGATGTAATTAAAAACGCTATCGATACTTTAAAAATAACTAACAATAAGTTATTAGTTTCCTTTGACGACAATAAATTACAAACTATTTTGCAAAACAAAGGTATTGCTACTTGGTCTGGTTTGAAAGATCCTGTGCTAGTTTGGTTTGCAAATGTAGATGAGAATAACTTGTCAGTATTAAATGCTGACGGTTTAAATGATTTTGCTGTGGCTCTAAATCAAGCTTCTATTAAGAACAATTACAATTTAATGTTCCCTCTTATGGATCTTGATGATGCGCAGTTAGTAGATGCTCAAACTATTCTTTCTCATTCAGACAATAAATTAGTTAAAGCATCAAAGCGTTATGGCACTCAATTCTTTGTAGCAGGTGCTCTTGAAAAGAACAATGAAACTAATGAGTACACTGTAAAGTGGAATGTCTTTGATGCTAGTGGTAAAGCTTTAGGCAACGGTCAAGATAGTGGTACTTTAGAATTAGCAAGCCAAGATGTTTCAAGACAAATTGCTAAAGTTTTAATGAACAATGTAGCAGGAGATACTCAAGCTCCTACTCAAACAGCAACTGATACTCAAGATCCTAATCAACAAGATACTCTAGCTGAGGAGAATGTTTTAGGTCCTGTTGATGGTGGTGTTAAAGTATTATTCACAGGCGTTGATAACGTAGCTGATTACCCTAAGATTAGAAAAGCTTTAATTACTTATGGTTATGAAGCTGATATCTCAGTAGTAGGTTATAACCAAAGTGGTGTAATCTTCTACATCCCAACCAATTCAAATCCATCTATCCTAGATGGTACTTTAGCTCACGCTGGTGAGTTTACTAAGGTTGCACCTTGGACTTATAAGTACAATCATAGCTTAGGTCAGGCTACTACCTTACAAAACACAGGTTCAATTACTAAAAGCTCAACTACTAGAGTAACTTCTCAAATTAAGAATTACGACGATAAAGCTTTTACAAAACATACTGTAAAAACTAAAACAGATGTAACTACAGAAACTGTATCAGATGAAGGTGCACCTGTAATTACTTTAACCGATGACAATGAAGCTCAAGGTCAAGCATTAGAGCTTCAAGAAGGTGTCGCAATTACTGAATAAGGCTTACGATGGATTATTTTGAAGGTTTACCAATTCAGCAATCTTTAGGTATAAAAATTTCCGATAAAGACGACTTTGCAACTTTTGAAGTTGGTCGTAATGCTAATACTATCAAGGCACTTACTAGTGCCTTAGATAATCAAAGCAATGAGTTCTTTTTTGTGTTCGGACCTTCAGGTTGTGGCAAAACTCATTTGTTAAAAGCCTTATTCCAAAAATACAACGCTAATTTGTCTGATTGCTTAATGTTAGATTGTAATTTGCTAAAGCAATTAGGTGCTATGGCTTTAGAGGTTAACATTCCTAAAGTGGTGTTACTTGATAATGTTGATATCATCGCAGGGGATGAAGATCTAGAGCTTGGCTTATTTGGCTTTTTCAATCGCTGGTATGATAAAGGCACAGGTACTTTAATCATGACCTCTCAAAAGTCCTTTGATCAAATAGGTTTTATTAAAAAGGATTTGAATACCAGATTATCTAGTGGCGTAAGCTTAAGTTTAGATTATCTAAATGAAGAAGAGTGCGTTGAGGCTTTACTTAAACGTTCTAAAGCAAGATTTGTAAACTTGCCAAAAAGAACAGTGGAGTTTTTAGTAAGGCATTGTAACCACGATATGCGCTCATTACTCAAGGTTATGGATAAACTTGAAAATGCTCAAATTGAGCATACCCATGAGTTAACAATACCTTTTGTTAAAAAGATCTTAAATCTAAACTAAACTGTGGCGTTAGCTTTTTCAGTAAAGTTCTTAACTATCTTATTCTGCTCATCTACAAGCACTACCTTAGGTTGTAAGGCACGTGCTTCTTTCTCATCCATTTGAGCATAAGCAATAATGATGACAATATCTCCTTTTAAGGCGCATCTTGCAGCTGCGCCATTTAAGCAGATCACGCCAGATTGTCTTTTACCTGCGATAGTGTAAGTCTCAAGTCTTGCACCATTGTTATTGTTTACAATCTGTACTTTCTCACCAGGTAGAATGCCTGCAGCATCTAGCAAATCCTCGTCTATAGTAATTGAGCCTACATACTCAAGATTTGCCTCGGTCACGGTGGCACGGTGGATTTTACCGTGCATCATGGTGTATTGCATGCTTACTCCAAAATAATATTGTCAATTAGTCTGGTATTGCCAAATCTTACAGCTACCGCAAGAAGAGAAGGTGCTTTAATCTCTTTATCTAAGCTATATAAGCCAGGTAGACCATAGCACTCAACATATTCGATATTAGCAAGTTTCTCGCTTTCAATTGTCTTGGTAACTAAACTTATAATGTTATCTTTGTTGTGCTCACCGTTTTTATAAGAGTCTAAAGCTTGTTTTAAGGCTTTAGATAAAATTACAGCAGCTTGTTTTTCTTCAGCTGATAAGTAGGTGTTTCTTGAGCTTCTAGCAAGACCTGATTCTTCACGTACAATAGGTACCACACGTAAATTTAAATCAAAGAATAAGTCTTTTACCATGCGACGTAAGACTTCAACTTGCTGTGCATCCTTTTGTCCAAAGTATGCATTAGTAGGTCCTACGATGTTAAATAGTTTTGATACTACAGTAGCTACGCCTCTAAAGTGAATTGGTCTTGTAGCACCACATAGTACTTTAGTGATATCGCCTGTAACCTCTACCCAAGTCATATCCTCACTTGGATACATTTCTTTAGCACTTGGAGCAAATACAATATCACCACCAGCCTCTTCAACAACTTTTAGATCACTATCTAAAGTACGAGGGTAGGCATCAAAATCTTCGCTTGGTCCAAATTGAGTTGGATTTACAAATACGGAAACTACAGTGATGTCGTTTTCTTTTGAAGAAGTGTTAATAAGAGTAGCGTGGCCTTGGTGTAGTGCACCCATGGTTGGGACTAGACCTACACTTTTACCTGCTAGTTTTAATGGTTTTAAAATATTTCGTAATTCTGCAACTGTATGAACGCACTGTACCATAGTAAGCTCTCTTTGTTTTTTATTACCAAAAAACGGATATAAAACAAGTTTACTATGATAATTAAAAAAGCGGGTAAAATCACACTTTTTAGAAAAAATAATTTTCCTATTTCTTCTCAAATTGCTCGTCAAAGGCGCGAATATCTGCAAATACTTTGAATTTGGCGCGCACAATTTCACGGGTGTTACCAGTGCAATAGTGTAAAGCTTGAGTTAGATGCTGATTAGCTAGATTGTATAAGCCTTTGCTGATTTCTTGCTCAGCTGAAGCTTGGTAGGCGTTACATTTGTCTTGAAGCTTAAAGTAAGCTTGAGACTTTAAGTCTAAAGCTAAAATATTGCTAGGATCTTTTTGCAATACTTTGGTTACTACCTTAATACATTGTTTGGCTTGGTTATTTTCTAAATAAGCATTAGCAAGGTTTAAGGAAATTACTTGATCGTTTGGTCTATCTTTATAAAGAGCAGCAAGTCTTGAAACGGCTTGAGCTTTATTATTTGTAGCAATATCAATATCAGTTAATAAATCTAACACAAAGTCATTGTGGTGTAGATTATTAAGTTTAGATAAATACTCACGAGCTTTTGAGTAATCTTTTTCCTCAAAGAAGATTAAAGCTAGAGCATAATTTTTGTAAATCTCGTTTACATCAGCAGAGGCATTTAAAAGTCTTGCTTTAAAATCTTTAAGCTTAAGCCCCATGAAACGAACATCTACACGAGCTTTAGCTAGCATAAAGTTTGGATTATTAGTGTATTTACGTTTAGGTAAAGCTTGAGCTCTGTTATAAGCTTCAGCTACACGAATTTCACTTAGTGGGTGATCAATTAACATGGCAAAAGCTGGGTTAATATTACCTTGCTGAGAGAGTAAGGTTCTAAATAAATCACTCATTGCCATAGGATTGTAGCCTGCGTTATATAAAGTGGTGATACCCACTCTATCGGCTTCATATTCATTATCACGAGTAAAGTTAATACCAGCTTGAGCAAGTAAACCTGTAGTAGAGGAGATAGCTGCCATACCTATTTGAGGATTGATCACCGCAAGCACGATTGAGCCTATGATACTGGCAATACTATAAGTGGTTTGATTTGCTTGTTGCTCAATAAATCTTGCAATATGTCTTTGGGTGATATGGGCAATTTCGTGGGCAAGTACTGAGGCAAACTCATCCTCATTTTTAGTGTAGTGAAATAAACCTGCGTTTACTTGAACCTTACCACCAATAAAAGCAGCAGCATTTAACTGACGGTTACTTGAAAAGAAAAACTCAAATGGAAAATACACATCTTGGCTGTTCATAATAAGTTTTCTGCCAACGGTGTTGATGTATTCAACCATGACAGGATCTGTTGCAAAAAAGCCAGCACCTTGTGCTTTACGCTTAAAATATTCGCCATAATTGCGCTCTGCTTGTATAGTCATGCCTCTGACACCTGCAGTTCCCATTTGTGGGATCACAATGTTGTCTTGAGCTAAAGCTACAGAGCTTAACAATAGAGTTGAGATAGCGATATTTTTTAAGGTTTTTCTAAGTAACATGATCTTTCCTTTGTTAGGTACATCTTAGCGCAATTGCAAAGCCTTTTCAAAACTCGACTTGCTTACAATTTTTTATTTTTGCCAAGGCTTTGATGGTACTTTTAGAGGACTTGTAGCTATAATGTAGTAGGTTTTGCATAGGTAAACATTATGATCAATTTATTTAAGAATTGGTATTTAAGACATTTTTCAGCTCCAGGTACCGTAGAGTTTGCGCTAGTGCTATTGTGCTCTTTTTTAATTGTCTACTATCTAATGTGGTTAGTAGGTCCTTTAGTAGTAGCTCTAGCTTTTGCTTACATCTTAGATTGGGCGGTAAGAGCGCTTGAAAGAAAGTTAAAGTTTAATAGAACACTATCTTCAAGTATTGTCATGATTGTGTTTGTCGGCATTGTAACTGGAATTTGCTTATTTGTAGTTCCTAAAATCATGCAACAGGCAAATCAGTTATATTCAAACTTACAGACTATAAGCTCAAAAACTGTAGCATCAGATAATGGTCAGGATTTTGAAGCTAATATCTCCAATAAAATCTATGAGTTTGCAAAAACTCTCCCTGAGCCAGTACCTTCAATGGTAACAGTTGATGATATTTCAGGTATGATTTCTAAAGGCAGAGATAACTTATTAGGTACCATTTCAAAGATTGTTAAAGATCAAGTAATGCCATCTGTGTTCAATGCTATGACTTGGCTTATGTACTTAATCATTGTGCCAATTTTTACCTTCTTAATGCTAGCTAATAAGCATGTCTTACAAAAGCGTGTGAGAACCTATGTCTTGCCAAATAACCAAGCTTTAATTCATGAGTTTTGGCCACAAATCAATGCTCAAATTGAAGGTTATATCCGTGGCAAGCTCATTCACATTACTGTAATCTCTATTGTAAATACGATTGCTTTCTTAATCTTAGGTTTAAATTATGCTTTCTTACTTGGTTTAGGTGTAGGTTTGTCAGTACTTATCCCTTATGTAGGTGCAGTTATCATCACCATTCCAATTGTACTTGTAGCTTTATTCCAATTTGGCTTTGGCTCGATGTTTGTCACCATTATGGTGGTATATCTAATCATTCAATTGCTAGATGGTAATGTGCTAACTCCAATGCTATTTTCAAAAGCTATGAATTTAGATGCTTTCTCAATCCTTGCAGCTATCTTTATTTTTGGTGGACTATGGGGCTTTTGGGGAGTATTTTTCTCTATTCCTTTGGCAACCTTTATTCGTACCATTATTATTAACTGGCCTAATACTAAGTTGCCAACTGATCCTAAAGATCCTGATGAAATAGAGTCAGAAAAAGTAAATTAAAAAAGCTTATGCAGGCTTTATGCTTTTTAAAGCCTGCTTTGCAAGTTTTACAATTGTAACTGCAAAAATTGCAAATCCCACCACAATAAGACCAAGTAGTAAATCCTCAAAAGACAAGTCAAAAAAGTCCTCGCCTTTTAATTTTGCAAAGCTGCAATCTACAGTCCACATGATAGCTGCACAGCTATACATAAAAGCTAAAACTTTTGCTGTAGAAAAGCTTTTATTTACTTTATAAAGTAAGCTGCAGACAATAGTAGCTAAAGTGGTGAGAATAAGACACATTAGGCTTTAACCTCAATTGCTTTTTTAAAGGAAAATACTTTGTAGTAAATAGCCCATAAGGCAGTCATCACAAGATCCATACAGCCACCTACAGTTACAATCTCTTTTAACATTACCTGTGTATCAGCAGGATCTTTTAAGGCAGTTAAAAAAGGGTAAAGATAGGTGATCTCTCCATGATAGATATGCTCTACCATTAAAAGTAGAGAGCCTGATAACAGCATATAGATTAGGGTAGTAAGTTTCTTTGATAGGGTAGGATGCTTTTTCTCAATAGTCTTTTTTACGCCAAATACTACTAAAGCTTCAGCTACGCATGCAGTAAAACAAGCCATAAATTGTCTCCAAATCGAAATTTACTTAAATTATATTTTGTTAAAGTAGACTAAAGATGACTTGCTCTGGTTTGGCGCTTATTTAGTTAATTTGCTTACACAAGGTGCAGCTTTGCTATAAAAAGAGGCTCAAGGTTTTTGCCTTGAGCCTCCTTATAAAGCCTAATCCTAAGTTTTATTAGTACATTAGAGTATAAAGCTTTCTTCTGTATTCTTTTTGCAGTGGATCACCTTGCATAGTATTTAATAAGTCTAAGAAGGTCTTCTTAACAGGCTCGTTTGATAGATCCTGTTTTAATAGTGCAAATAAAATCTCTAAAGCTTTAGCACGCTTTCCAGATTGTGATAAGGCTGCAGCATAAGCAATAGCAGTTTCACTGTTATTAGGATCTTGTAAATACTTTTGCTCAAGCTCTTTAATCTCTGGGCTATCAGCAGCTTGCTCTGCAAGAGTTAAAGCTGAGACTAAATCTTTATAGTCTTGAGAGAGGCTCAGTTCACGACCTGGATTGTCTAAGAGCTCATGAGCTTTTTCTAAAGATTTATTCTTAATACAAATACGAGCATAGATAAGCTTGTTCTCAAGCTTATTAGTGTCTAATTCATAAGCTTGCTTTGCTTTGATTAAAGCATCAGCAAAGGAACCTTTTTCTTCAAAAGCTAAAGCTTCTTTTATAAGTAAATCACTCTCTGATGGCATGTATTTTTTAATAGTCTCAGGTAACTTACTTACAATGTCGTCGCCTTGCAAAGCTTCAGCTGGAGTACCGCTTTTCATAACTATCAAAGCAGGTACACTCTGTAAGCCTAATTGCATAGCAATAGCTTGAGATACTTGATCTTGAACATCAGCTTCTACAAGAGAGATATATTCGTTGTCATCACTAATAGCAGCTTTAAGTGCTTTAGTAGCAGCTTCGCACTCAGGAGCATTCATATAGAAGTATAGGAATACTGCCTTTTGCATAGAAGCATCAATTACAACTTCTTTTACATTCTGTTCTGTTAAACGCATGATCTGTTCCTTTAATAATTAACCTTTAAAGCGATTTAATTCGCGCATAGCTTTGATTAGATCTTCAAGATTGGTTCTAGCATTTTGCTTAGTACCATCTTTGAAGATATAAGCCTTACCATTCTTTTTATAGTTGGTTACTTTCTCCTTACTGATAAGTAACAGCTCATTTCCTCCAGTGGAGACAAAGTATGGCTTTTCCTCTTTTGAGAATAAATTATTACCTATCGCATAATTTACATATGGGGTCTTGATCCCCAAAATTTCAATACCTAAGGTAGGAACAAAATCAAAAGCTGAGGTTAATTTAGTAATAGAAACACCTTTATTGCTTTCATTTGGAGTGATTACAATTAAAGGCACATGCTGTTTTTTAATAGAGTAGAAGTTAGCGTATTGCTTTTCAATATTGCTATTACCTAGTGAAGATGTGATCACTACATAAGTGTTATTTAGTAACTCCTTGTCTTGTAACTCTTCAACAAAGGTGGCAATTTGATGGTCTAATTGTCTTAGCGCGATTTTTCTTTGCGCATCATTTAAATTCTTTTCAAGAGAGGATGTATTTAAATTCAAAATAAAATGCTGATTTGAAGCTAGAGAGTCAATAAATTCTTTAGCATTAGTAAATACAGCTTCATCACTAGTTACAAAGTTAGTCTTGTTTTTAGCAATACCTAAATATTTAGCTATTGGGACTAAATCGTTAGTAATAGGGGAGCTTGAAAATAGTCTTACGTAATACTCAAGATTACCTAGAACATCGACAGTAATTGGTTTTACATCATGGCTTAAAAAGTCATCACGATATTCAATTGGTAAACCAAAGGCGGTTGCAAACATATTGTCTTCAAGATTGAGATAAGGCAAGAAATGAGACTCAAAACTTAAATTATTTTGTTTTAATTCAAATAGTTTTGGAGTTGCTACTGCATCTAAATCAGAATAAGACACGCCGTTTGCAAAGATATAAACTACGTTGTGTAAAGGATCTTTTGCCTCTACCTTAATCTCTGCAAGTGGGTAGTTAAAACTGGAGTTTGAAAGGTAAGTGTGCTCGCCACTCTCCCCATCAAGCCAACCGTGGTTGTTTAAAAAGGTTTTAGCTGTCATTGGGTAGTGAGCTGGGAACACAGATCTTAAGTTAGTGATTTTTTCATAGGATACAGCATCTGCCCAGATATACAGACCGTGGGATGAGATAAAGCAAAAACCTACAATAGACATTAAAATTGCAGGGAAATAATTGTGGCGAGTTTCCTTTTTATAAATTTCTCTTGTAGATAATTTTGCAAAGAAAAGCTCTAGTGCAATTAAAAGTACAATAGCGATATATAAAAAGTTGAAGTTTAAACCAGTATTGAAGTCTAAATCTCTTAGCATTAAAGAGCTTACCATCCAGGTTAGATGTACTTTTATGGCTAAGAATAATTTAGCATCAACTAACAGCAAGCAATGTAATAGCACAGCTATTACAATACTTACAAACTTATAAACTTTAAAATTACCAATAAAGGTAAGTGGGAATAAAAAGATTAAGAAGGCTAAAAAGGCTAAAAAGCTGATTTGTCCAAGCCAAGTAACTGCTAAATACACAAAAGCTGTGAAGCTTTCTGTGTTAGGCGCAGCATAG
The DNA here is from genome assembly GCA_902785325.1 of uncultured Succinivibrio sp. Taxonomy (GTDB): domain Bacteria; phylum Pseudomonadota; class Gammaproteobacteria; order Enterobacterales; family Succinivibrionaceae; genus Succinivibrio. The sequence goes on from CACZXZ010000033.1 coordinate 14,767, forward strand.
ACATAGGTAGAGCCAATAATAATTGCTAAGATGCAATTTAAAAAGAAAAAGTGGTGCCCCCAAGTGTTAGATCTTAATACTTGCTCTTTGAGCAATACATTGTTGGTAAATTTAAGCATAATCTGTCTTACAAAATTAAATTATTCTTTTAAAGTTTATCTTAAAGTTTTTTGCAACTTGTTATTTTTGTTGCTTGTTAAAACGGGTGATCATTTCTACCACGTCATTAGTTTCATCCTTTAACTTAAGCATATCGTCCTGAGTTTTGCTAGTAATATCTACGCTTTCATCAGATAAACTTAGTAACTGTGATACTTGACCTGCAACTTCTTTTGCAGTTTGATTTTGAGATTCGATAGCAGCAAGCATTGAATCAGCAGTTTGTTTAATTACATCAATAGCTTGTAACACGTTTTGCATGTTGTCGTTATTTTTACCCACTTCCTCAACACCGCTTTTAGCAGCTTCTAAGCCAAGTTGAGCCATGTCACTAGCATCTTTTGCCTTTTCGATGAATTCTTGGATTAGGTTGTGAATGTTATCGGTAGATTTATGGGTATTTAAGGATAGAGCGCGAACCTCATCTGCAACCACAGCAAAGCCTTTACCGGCTTCACCAGCACGAGCAGCTTCAATAGAAGCGTTTAAAGCTAATAAATTAGTTTGCTCAGCTACCTGACTAATTAAATCTGAAGCTTGTGAGATATCACCAACCTTTGAGGATAGATTCTCAATAGAGGTAGCAATATTTTTAACTTTATCATCTAAAACGCTAATAGACTCTAAAGTATTTTCAGAAATTACTTTACCTTCCTGCATTAACTGTACAGTTTGGTCAGTATTCTCAGTAGTTTTTGAAACGCTATTAGTAAGCTCTTCCATCATAGCAATCATAGTATCGGTTACATGTTGCATGTTACGTACTACGTTCTTAGTTTGATTAGACTTATCAATCATATCTTGATTGCTACCTTCAGCATTCTCAAGATTGTAGTTTGCTATATCCTCAAGCCTTAAGGAAGCTTCTTTTACACGAGTAAGAATAGTGTCGACATATTTGTCTTGTAATTTTCTTGCAAATTGAGCTTGTTTAATTAAACCTTTACCACCTGCGTAAACAGCTAAGGATACAGGATCTAATTGTGGATTTAACTCTGTAATTAAGCTTTGAATATATTGTTTTGGTTTTTGAACCATCACAAAGCTACTAAAAGCCATAACGAAGGCAAAAATAAGTACAGTTAGAATAGATGGTAGATAAAGGGTTAAGGCAAATAAAGCAGTACAAATAGTAGCTAATAGATAATTTAATTTATTGTCAGAGGAGAGTTTAATTGCTTTTTGTTGCTTTATCTTACGGTAGACATTAGTGGCGTTTGCAATTTCTTCTTTGGTAGCTCTAGTTCTTACAGATTCATAACCTATGATCTTGCCGTATTTATAAATTGGAATGATAAAAGCGTTAACCCAGTAAAAAGAGCCATCTTTACAGCGGTTTTTGACAATACCCATAAATGGTTTACCCGCTTTTAGGGTATCCCACATGAGTTTGAAAACCTCTGAAGGCATATCAGGGTGGCGAATAATATTGTGGGGCTGTCCAATTAACTCTTCACGAGTAAAACCACACATGTCAATAAAGGTTTGATTAATGTCTGTAATAATACCGTGAGTGTCAGTTACTGAGATAATCTTTGCATCAGGATCTTGCGGAAATAAAATTTCATGATCTATTACAGGTTGATTGTTACGCATATTAAGCCCACACCTTATTTTTGTTAAACCACTCTTATTTTATGCTTAATTGTTAAAAATCTTAAGACTACTTAAGCACAACGTGACATATATCAAGCTATCAAGTAGCTTTTTACTAGAGATCTTTTATCAAAAAAAATAACTTAATTTTGCAAAATTAAAAAAAAGTTAGTTAAGTAGCATTTTATGCTACTTAACTTTTAAGTGTAAGCCTAATTTTACTTGATAATAGGCAAAATTTTTTTTGAGGTTTGCCTATGAATGATTTTTCTCAAGCTTTACCTATCATGGTAAATAATTATTCAAAGTTATTTGGAATTATTGTAAAGATGCAAGGCTCTGTAGCCTACACTAATGGAAAAGAAATTACGATTCCAAGACTAGATATTAACGATCCTGTTAAATCAAGACTTGCCTATGGCTATTTAGCCCATGAAGCAGCTCATATTCGCTATACCAATTTTAAGCTTTTAAATGAGGATGATCTTGCTAATGATTATTTAGCTTTTACCTTATTTAACATTCTTGAGGATTCAAGAATTGAAGCTTTAATTGCAAAAGAATACATCGGTGTATATGAGAATTTGTATTTACTTAATAACTATTATCAAAAAGAGTGGGATAAGTTTTGTAACATCTTAGATACGCAACAGATCTTCACCATATTAAGTTCTTTTATACAAGCTTATAGCCAAGTGTATTGTCAAAAGTTTGCAAGCTCAAGAAAAAGAGCTGCTGTGCTATTGTGGCATTTAAGGCATAGAATTGAAAAACCAATTTTAAGCAGTATCTCAAAAGTAGTAAGACAGTGTGCTAAAGCACAAGACAGCGAGGAAATTTTAGACAGAGTAAAAGAACTTATTGAGCTAATCAAACAGTTAGATTTTTTAAAAGAGCTTAGTAACAAGAAGATTAAGCCACTGCCAAAGCCACAAAGAATAGAGGATGAGTTTAGTTGCTTTGATTCAGATCCTAATGTTTTAGCTGATACCATTTTAGATAGAGAAGATCCGCAAAAATTTAGAGATAAAAAAGATAAAGATTTAGGTAGCAAAGACTACATTAGCATTTTAAGTCAGTTTAGGGAGTTTAGTGAGCAAGATCCTAGTAACGCTACCCCTTCAAGAAGCATTAAGTCTATTGTGGAGGAAAACTCAAATTCACAAAACTCTACTACGAGGGAAGACTTTGGTGCTTTTAAAGAAAACATCTGTGAAGCTGGGCGTAGCAATTTTTTAGATACTATTGCTGATACGTATGCCTTGCGCAATATGCTACAGCAAAGGGTTAGAGCCTATGTTGAAGCTTATGGATCGTCTACAATTCATGGCAGCAAAATTGATCCACTAAAAGCTCAAAAAGTTGCGATGGGACAAATGGATATTTTTAAAGACAAGATCTTGCAAACAGGTTTTTCAACCTCAGTGCATATTTTAGTGGATGTCTCCTCCTCCATGTTATCTTCAGATGGTAACACTCACACTCGTGCTGAGGAAGCTTGTAAGGTTGCTTTGATGTTGTGTACAGCCCTTGAGGGAATTGATGGCATTAAAGTGCTTGCAACCTTCTTTCCTGGTATTACCACAGAATTTGAGATTGCTTTATCGGAAAAAGAAAAGGCCTCTCGTGTAGCCCCCCGTTTTGATCAAAGACCACGAGGCTCAACTCCACTTGCTCAAGCTTTATGGTATGCCTTTGATAAAGTTAAGACTCTTGAATGTAACCGCAACATCGTTTTAGTAATCACCGATGGCATGCCTGATTCTGTAAGCAATGCTCAAAACTGTTTTAGTTATGCTAAAGAGAATCACATTGATATTTACGGTATTTCTATTCGCTCTGAGATTATTTTAAAGCTCTTTGAAAAATCACAGGTTATTGAAGGGGCTAATGAACTTAAAGAAAAAGCTTTTTCTTTAGTCAATTCCTTATTTAAAGTGAAGACAAATTTTGCCTATGATTAAGTTACAAAAGCTCAAAAACGCCTAAATAATGCTAAAATACGCTAACTTTTTTTGATTGATTTATTTTAGAAAAGATCCTTGAGGCTTTTTAGTGTTACGTAGTGATTTTAATTTTGATTTGCCACTTGAGCTGATTGCTAATTATCCAAGTAAAGATAGAACTGCTTGTAGAATGCTAGCTTTAGATGGTAATACAGGTGCTTTGTCTGATAAGCATTTTTATGATTTAAAAAATTTTTTAAAGCCAGGTGATCTTTTAGTTTTCAATGATACTAAGGTAATTCCTGCAAGATTGTACGGTAAAAAAGATACCGGTGGTGCTTGTGAGTTTTTAATTGAAAGACTTTTATCAGAAAACAGTGCCTTAAGTCATATTAAAGCAAGTAAAGCTCCAAAGGCTGGTCAAATCCTACATGTGGATGGTGGTTACGACTTAGAAGTTAAAGGTCGTGAGGGTGACTTATTTATTATAGAGACTAAGGATCAAACTTCTTTATTAGATATTCTCTATAAAGTAGGTCATATTCCACTACCACCTTATATTGAAAGAGCTGATGAGGACTTAGATAAAGAGCGTTATCAAACAGTTTACTCAAAAGTTCCTGGTGCGGTAGCTGCACCAACTGCTGGTTTACACTTTGATAAAGAGCAGTTAGAGGATTTAAAAGCTTATGGTGTAAATCAAGCTTTTGTAACTTTACATGTAGGTGCTGGAACCTTCCAGCCTGTAAGAGAAGACGATATTTTAAAACACCACATGCACAAAGAATTTGTGCACTTGTCAAAAGAAGTGGCTGACTTGGTGATTAAAACTCATCAACAAGGTCACAGAGTAATTGCTGTAGGAACTACTGCTGTGCGTTCTTTAGAAAGTGCAGCAAGCTATGCAAAGGAAATTGGAAGCAAAGATGAGATTGTACCTTTTTCAAAAGATACTTCTATCTTTATTTATCCTGGCTACAAATATCAAGTTATTGATGGCTTGATAACTAATTTCCATTTACCTGAATCTACTTTAATTATGCTAGTAAGTGCCTTTGCAGGCTACAAGCATACTATGGATGCTTACAAGCATGCTGTAGCTTTACAATATAAATTCTTCAGCTACGGCGATTGCATGTTCATTACTAAAAATGATGAGGCAAATAAAGATCTCCCACCTTCTGCTAAATAGGGTAATTAACTGTTGCAATAAATCTATAAATTATTTATAATACCTACTAATATTTAGTAGGTATTAAGAGTATGTCAAAGATAATTTCCATAGGTCAAGCTGCAAAACTATTAGGTGTTCATGTTCAAACCATGAGAAATTGGGAGAAGTCAGGTAAGTTAAAACCTGATTCTATTTCACCTGGTGGTACAAGAAGATATAACCTAGATAGGATTGTAGCAATCAGTGGAAAGGAAGTACCTACTGTAGTAGATGAGAGAAAAACCATAGCTTATGCTAGAGTAAGTTCTCACGATCAAAAA
>CACZXZ010000034.1 GCA_902785325.1 uncultured Succinivibrio sp.
CATGTAATAGTCTTTTAGAATCCAAAATCAATGCTCTCAACCCTTGATTTATCTAGCTCGATCTTGATTGCAGAAATAGTGGATTCTAATGTTTTAAATTCCAATTCTTTCTGTACAGACTGCTTAACCCGTTCATACGGTTTAGTAAATTCAAGTATGCTCTTTAATGAGACCTCAAACTTCATAAAACTACAGTAAATAAGCGCCTTTACAAACTTTTTGAAGCTCTCGCCTGCATAGTAACTGATCCTATACAAAGATAGCTTGGCTTTAGACTTAATCTGTAAGACAAAGGTGTAAAGCACTTGGATTAAGTTAACGATTAAAGATAAGAGTAGCATTGATAGCATAATGTTCAATACGCCTGTTGTTGCGCCTCTTAGCTTATCGCATGACTTTAAATTCTTAAACTCAAGCTCAATCTGCCAACGAATTTTATAAAGCATTTTAATCGCTTTAGCTGTTATTCTGCTGTTTCTAATATTAGTGATCAGGAACTGAGATTTCTGATGCTTCTTTGAATAAATGCGAATTACACGGTATTCTTTACCGTTAAATTCAACGGTCATATCCAAAAGCTCAGCTCTCTTAAAATCTCTAACCATTTTGTGTGATAGCTTTTTACCAGCAAAATCAGCTGTAAGATCTTCATTACCTAACTTGCAGCTCTTAATGCATCCTGCGCTGTTTCCTCTAAGCTTGCAGATAAAATAGCCACATTTACTATCAATTTCACCAAACAAGTCAAAGCTGACATAGCCTGCATCAGTACCTTCCACTGGTGTTGGCTTTAAGGCATTTCTAGTACCTTTAAATAACTCATAGAAGCAATCTTTAATCTTCCAAGATGTTTTAAATAATTTTTATCTTTTGAGATCTCTAAATCGTCAAAGAATGCTTTGGTATTACTTCCTTTTGAATAGTAAGCATTGATAAGTGCAGCCATATGCGTCTTTCCAAAACAATGTGGTTTTGAGACACAAACAAAATGCTCTCTTGTCTCAAGAATTTGATTAAATACTTTCAAAGCACCACTTTTGTCTACAAATAAATCTCCATAGTAATGTTTTAAATCTTGAGTATCATTATTCAAATATAATGGCATGTTAATCTCCTTTATCTAACATAATTTCAGTAGTTTAAACTTGCCTTTAGCAAGTGAGATTATTTTACTTTAGTGACAAGAGAATTGATTAAACTATTTAATCTAAACAGATTTGAAAAAGTAAAGATTTAGATATGAAACCTACAGCAAGGTAAGTTTGTGCTGTAGGCTTAAGATTAGGAATTAAAGGTCTGAGTGTATTTCTCGTAAGGCTTAAACACTAGCTCAAGAGAAGGATCATCAAGCTGGATATACTCTCCTTCGTCAAGCTGTGGGTCAAGCTCTAACTGACCAATATAGAGACGCTGTAGCTCTAAAACTTCATTACCTACACATTCAAAAAGACGTTTTACCTCATGAAAACGACCTTCAGTTACAGTAACTAAAGCTTCATGATCTCCTATGATCTCAAGTAAGGCTCCCTTATAGCGTGTCTTTTCCTCAGGGTGCTTTAAACCTTTTTTGAATAACTCAATATCTTTTTCAACTAGCTTATTCTTAGTAGTTGCTCTATAGGTTTTAGTAACTTCCATCTTAGGTGAGGTAACCTTGTGGTTTAAATCTCCATCATCAGTTACTAAGATTAAACCTGTAGTATCGATATCTAATCTACCTACACAGTGCATAGAGGTAAATTTTGGGATATCTGAAAAGATATTGATAACAATTGGGTTATTGTTATCTCTATCAGCACAAACATAGCCTGATGGTTTATTGAGCATAAATACTCTCTTTTTAAAACCGTCAGAGGCATTAGTCTCATTGCCATCTAAAACAATTTGAGCATTGATAGAGATCTTAGTGGCAGGATCAGTTAATACCTCTCCATCCACTTCAACTAAACCTGCTTTAATAAGCTTAGCAGCATAGGTTCTTGGTACATCAAAATTATGGCATAAAGCCTTATCTAATCGTAAAGTGTCTTTAGCCATGATATTTTTGTAAGATAATTGAAGCGTTAGTACCACCAAAACCGAAGCTATTTGACATCACTGTCTCAAGATTAGCTTCACGTGCTTTATTAGCAACAATATCAAAGCCTTTAGCATGCTCGTCAAGCTCATCAATATTGATAGAAGGAGCAATAAAGTTATTTTGCATCATTAAGATACTAAAGATGGCTTCATTTACACCTGCAGCGCCTAAAGCGTGACCAGTCATAGATTTAGTTGAGGAGATAGCAGGAGCATTATCACCAAATACCTGACGAATAGCCTCAAGCTCTTTGATATCGCCTAATACTGTAGCGGTACCATGGGTATTGATGTAATCAATTTTTGCATCGCAAGTAGATAAAGCTTTCTTCATGCAACGGTAAGCGCCTTCTCCAGATGGAGCTACCATATCAAAACCGTCAGAGGTTGCACCAAAGCCAGCTACAGTAGCTAAAATCTTAGCGCCACGAGCTTTAGCGTGCTCTTCAGATTCTAATACTAAGATACCGCCACCTGCACCAATTACGAAACCGTCGCGGTTAGCATCATATGGACGAGAAGCTTTCTCTGGTGTCTCATTAAAGCCTTTAGATAAAGCGCCCATACCATCAAATAGACAGGAAATAGTCCAATCAGCTGATTCACCACCACCTGCGAACATGATATCGTGATGACCTAAAGCAATTTCATTACAAGCAAGCTCAATACAATGAGCTGAAGTTGAACAAGCAGAACTTACAGTCAATGAAGCGCCTTTAATCTTAAAAGCTGTAGCTAAATTTGCTGAAGTGGTAGAGCTCATAGCTTTTGGTACAGCATATGGGCCTACTTTTTTAATTCCTTTTTCACGTAAGTTGTCGGCAGCTTCAACGATAGCACTAGTATCACCACCACCTGAGCCTACAAATAAACCTGTTCTTTCATTACTTACGTCTTCATCAGTTAAACCTGACATTGCAATAGCTTCTTTCATAGCAATGTAGGAGTAAGCAGCAGCCTCACCCATAAAACGTAAGATACGTCTATCGATGAGCTCTTTTAAATCAAGATCTACAAGACCAGCTACTTGTGATCTCATTTGTTTTTCAACAAAAGCAGGTGCTGTTTTTATACCTGATTTACCCTCTTTTAAAGAAGCTAAAACAGCATCAACACCAACACCAATAGGTGAAACGATTCCTAAACCTGTAATGACAACTTTTTTTAATGTCATATCTTCTCCAGCTTTTGTTATCTAAATCTTCGTATGTAATTTAACTTATGCAACAATATCATACCTACATAATTTAGCAAAACGATAATTACAATTATTGATAAGTCGTGCATGTTCTTGGAATTAAAGTCGATTATATACTTTTTTAGGTTGCAAATAAGAATAGGGTTTGTAAAGAAAATGAGTAATTTTATCTAGATGAAAACTTTTCTTAAACCTTTTTAATTCAAGCAGTTAAAACAGCCGTGTTAATTACACTGTTTATGCTTTCAAGATTTACTATTTTATCTGAATAATGTATCAATTGAATTTGTCGAGTATAATCGACAAATTTTAAATTCAACTAATTTTATCGATTATAGTCGATAAAATTATATTTATAGTCAATATATCTACTACAATCGAGCTTTCAATACATTATATTTTTTAATCGACTAAATTAGACATCTTCTTCATTTTGTATTGCATTGGAATTTAGATTATGGTTATAAGGCAAGCCTACTTAGACAAAATCAAACCTTTTATCGGTACAGATCTTATAAAGATTATTACTGGTATTAGACGATCAGGAAAGTCTACACTTTTAACTCAAATTATGGATCTGCTAAAAAGCATGGAGATAAGTGAAGATCAATTTGTCTATTACGATCTTGAAAAAGAAGAATATTCTAATATTTTAAATGACGTAAATCTGTACCAAGAGATCGTTGCTAAATCCAAAGCCATAAATAAAAAGATCTACATTTTTCTAGATGAGATCCAAAAGGTAGAAAATTGGGAGAAATTGGTAAATTCACTTAGAGTCAATCTTGATAGTGATATCTATATTACAGGCTCTAACTCACAACTGCTCTCAAGCGAACTGTCAACATTCCTTGCCGGAAGATATGTTCAGTTTGAGATATTTCCATTTTCCTTTAAGGAATTTTCATTGCAATACCAAGAAGTGAGACCTTTAGACAATTTAAACCAAGCGCAATTGTTTTTAAAATACGTACTTTTTGGTGGAATGCCATTTTTAGGTAAATTAAAGTATGAGTATGAGCCTTGCATGCAATATCTTCAAGATACCTACAATTCCGTAATTTTAAGAGATGTAGTAAGTCGTCATAAGATAAGAGATGTAGACAGTTTAGAAAGACTAATTAGATTCTTTTTTAAGAATTTTGCTAATACTTTTAGTGCTGCATCTATTGTTAAATATTTAAAAAGCAACTTAAAAAAAGTAACTATTGACACAGTGTTAAATTACATCTCCTTTTGTAAAGATGCTTACATACTCTATCAAGTGAAAAGAGATGATTTAAAATTAAAATCAACACTTAGTGTCAACGAAAAGTATTATCTTGCAGATCACAGCTTTTATGAGTGTCTGTATGGAAACAGCTCCTCTGTCATAAACCAAATTCTTGAGAATATTGTATTTATTGAATTACTAAGCCGTGGATATAAGGTAAGTGTAGGTAAGGTCAAAGATAAAGAAGTTGATTTTGTGGCTACTAAACAATCTGAAAAAATCTACATTCAAGTTACCTATCTTTTAGCCTCAGCAGAAACTGTAGCTAGAGAATTTAATGTGTTCAATGAGATAAAGGATAATTATCCAAAGTATGTATTGTCTCTTGATGAGATTAACCTGAGTCAAAATGGCATTATCCATCAAAACATTAGAGACTTTTTGTTGCAAGATTAAGTATCAAAATTAACTAAAACTTTTTGCAGTAAGAACGCTATAAAGTGGATAATTTAAAAGAAATTGTTGTATAATAGCGCCGTTTTAAAACGTGTGTTTTAAGTTTATTTTTTTAATCATTTATTTTTATATATGGCAAAAGAAGAAAATATTGAAATGCAAGGTACTATCCTTGAGACCTTGCCTAACACCATGTTCCGTGTTCAATTAGAGAATGGTCATATCGTTATGGCTCATATCTCAGGAAAAATGCGTAAAAACTACATCAGAATTTTAACTGGTGATAAAGTTACCGTTCAAATTACACCTTACGATTTAACTAAGGGTCGCATTACTTTCCGCGCTCGCTAATTCAGCAATATTCTTTAAGAATTCTTAATAGCTTCCCTAAGTTGTAAATATCTTGGGGTGGCTTTGTGTTTTTTGTAAGTTTTGTATTATGCCTCGTAAAGAACTTTTTAAACGATATGTTCTCTTCTTTATTTCTGTAGTATTCCAAGGTATCGCCGTAGCTCTCATCACTTATGCTGATATCGGTACTACTCCAATTTCCTCTGCAAACTACGTATTATCCTTACATTCTGATTTTACTTTAGGTGATACTACTTTAATCTTTAACTTGATGCTGTTACTACTGCAATTAACACTTATCTTTATTGGTGACTACAAGTTAAAAGATCACGCTATCAATATGCTAATGCAAATCCCTACCTGCTTAGTCTTCTCTGTCATGATTGATATTAGCACCAATGTACTTACCTTAGTATTGTCTGAGCACAATTACGTTTTAAGCTGGGTTTTGGTGGTATTAGGTACTGTACTACTTGCTCTTGCTGTATCAATGTCAGTTATTGCAAGCGTATGTATGGTTACTGGCGAATACTTTATTAAGCTATTCCATCCTTTAGTTAAAAAACCCTTTAGCTTTGTTAAAACCTTCTTTGATATCTTCTTAGTAAGCTCAGCTGTTATCATTTCTTTATTCTTAACAGGCTTTACTGAGATTGAAGGTGTACGTGAAGGAACGTTATTTGCAGCTTTAACCACAGGTCCAATCGTACATATCTTTATTCCAAGATTAAAAGATAGACTTACTAAATTGATAAGCGCTTAAGTTTTGAGTTAAAACAAAGCTTACATAAAATAAAAAAACCTCATTAAGTTTCCCAAATGAGGTTTTAAATTCAAAAAAGCTTTACTTAGATGTGCTTTATAATCTCATCACCAAATTCGCTGGTAGTTAAGGTGGTAGCACCTTCCATTAAACCTGCAAAGTCAGAGGTTACTCTCTTTGAGGAGATTGCCTTTTCCATAGCATCAACGATTAAGTCAGCAGCCTTATCCCAACCTAAATGACGTAGCATTAACTCTGCTGAAAGGATAATTGAGCCTGGATTTGCTTTACCAGTACCTGCAATAGTAGGTGCAGTACCATGAGTTGCCTCAAAGATAGCACTGTCAGCACCAATGTTTGCACCTGGAGCAATACCAATACCACCAACTTCAGCAGCTAGAGCATCAGAAATGTAGTCACCATTTAAATTCATAGCACAAACTACATCATAATCTTGAGGGTATAAAAGAATGTTCTGTAAGAAAGCATCAGCGATACAATCTTTTACTACAATCTTTTTACCATTCTTAGGATTAGTAAAGCTTACTACGCCCTTGTCATCTTTAGTTGCGCCATATTTTTCTTCAGCTAACTTGTAGCCCCAGTTCTTAAAGGCACCTTCTGTAAACTTCATGATATTGCCTTTGTGAACAATGGTTACGCTCTTGCGATCATGATCAATTGCGTATTCAAAAGCAGCTTTGATTAAACGCTCAGTACCTTGCTTTGACATTGGTTTTACACCAATACCGCAATGAGTGTTAAAGCGGATCTTTTTAACTCCCATTTCATTTTCTAGGAAGTTGATTAACTTTTGAGCACCTTCTGAATCTGCTTCCCACTCAATACCCGCATAGATATCCTCAGCGTTTTCACGGAAGATTACGGTATCTACAAGTTCAGGGTGTTTTACAGGAGATGGCACACCATTAAAGTAACGAACTGGTCTTAGACAGATATATAAATCTAAGGTTTGACGTAGGGCTACGTTTAAAGAGCGAATACCACCACCTACAGGAGTGGTTAGTGGGCCTTTAATAGCTACGTGATAGTTTTTGATGAAATCAAAAGTCTCATCAGGAAGCCAAGTGTTGTCACCATAAGTTTCAACTGATCTGCCACCAGCGTAAATCTCCATCCAAGAGATCTTCTTTTTGCCTGCAAATGCTTTGTTTACAGCAGCATCCACTACCTTTTGCATTACAGGGGTAATATCAGCACCGATACCATCACCACGAATAAAAGGAATAATAGGATTATCAGGTACTACTAACTTGCCATTAGCATCAATTTCAATAGCGCTACCATTAGTTGGTACAACTACTTTGCTTGTAAACATTAAAAACTCCTAACATAAATAATCAATTGAGCTTATTGTATTAAAATTGCTCACAAGAATGCTAATAATTTAAAAATCTAAAAATCTGCACTCATAAAGCGCAGACTAATTTAGAGATCTTATTCCAACTTCTAAGAATTGAAGCTTAAAAGTTTGCTTAATTTAGCCTATCTAAAAACGTATTTACAGCAAAATTTTCTTTAAAATCTGTTAAAATAGTCACACTGGAGAAAATTACATGTCTAATAGATTTAAACCTTTTGCAACTGTTGCTTTGATCATTGAGCATCAAGGTAAATACCTAATCGTTGAAGAATATAATGAAGATCAGGATAACCGCTTAGTTTTTGGAAATCCTTGTGGTCATATCGATGGCAAGGAGACTATTTTACAAGCAGCTTGCCGTGAAGGCTTTGAAGAAACCGGTTGCGAAGTTGAACTTGTAAGTCTTATCTCTATTGATGACTACGTAAAAGACAATGAAACCATTTACCGTTTTTGTTTTGAAGCAAAACTAAAAGATTACAAGGAAAACATGCAAGCTTGTGATCCTGACGGTGAGATTTTATCTGTAAAGTGGTACACCAAAGATGAAATCTACAATGGTAAAGCAAATTGGCGTACTCGACTAGTTGGCAAAAACTTTGATGCTTACTTTAATGGCGAGCGCTACCCTCTTTCTTTAATTAAAAGTATTCATCCTTAATCTAAAGAGAAATCAATGGAATTTGACGCACGTATTCCTTATGAAAAACTACAAGGTAAACATGTAGTTTTAGGACTATCAGGTGGTGTAGATTCATCTGTTAGTGCTGCTTTATTAAAACAAAACGGTATGAAGGTTACTGCCCTTTTCATGAAGAATTGGGAAGAAGACGATACTGACTCTTATTGTGCTGCAGCTAAAGACAGAGAGGATGCTCAAAAGGTTTGTGACAAACTAGGTATTGAGCTTAAAACTATCAATTTTGCTGCTGAATATTGGGATAATGTATTTGAGATCTTTTTATCTGAATACAAAGCAGGTAGAACTCCTAACCCTGATATTCTTTGCAATAAAGAAATCAAATTTAAAGCTTTCATGCAGTATGCTACAGAACTTTTAAACGCAGACTTTATTGCCACAGGTCACTATTGCCAAAGAAGTTTTAATACTGATAGAGCTCATTTATTACGTGGCTTTGATAATAATAAAGATCAAAGTTATTTCTTACATGCTATAGGTCAAAACATTCTTGAAAGAGTGTTATTCCCTGTAGGTGACATTGAAAAACCTAAAGTTCGTGCTATAGCAGACTCTTTAGGTTTAGCTACCGCTAAGAAAAAAGATTCTACTGGTATCTGCTTTATCGGTGAGAAGAGATTCCACGAATTCTTATCTAAGTACATTCCAGCTCAACCTGGTCTTATCAAAACCGTTAAAGGTGAGGTTATAGGTAAGCATGACGGTCTTATGTACGCTACCATCGGACAAAGAAAAGGCCTTAACATTGGTGGCACTAAAGATGGTAACGGCAAGCCTTGGTATGTAGTAGAAAAAGACGTTAAGAACAATGTACTTATCGTAGCAGAAGGTAATGACGATAAAGCTTTATACTCAATAGGTCTTAAAGCTATTCAAGAAACTTGGATCACCACTTGTCCAACACTTCCATACGAGTGTACTTGTAAAATTCGTTATCGTCAGCCTGATGTTGCTTGCACTATCTACCGTGAAGATGACGGAAATTTAAGAGTGATGTTTAAAAATCCTGTTGCAGCAGTAGCCCCAGGTCAATCGGTAGTGTTCTATCAAGGACTAGATTGTCTAGGTGGTGCAGTGATTGATAAACACATTAAAGAGTAAGGTAAAGTTTATGGCAAATATTAAATCAGAAGCTATTGCGCTATCAGCTTTATTTCAGTGCTGTACTCAGATTTATCGTATTGCAAACACAGGTTACTATGACGATGCAGCTTTAGCTTGCGTATTAAGATCTGTGTTAGTTACTAATCCTAAAACTGTTGAGGATATCTACCCACAAGACAAATTAAAGGTAGGTTTTGCTCAATTGTCAGATAGCTTTGGCAAATCCATAAGTCCAAAAACTATGGAAAATATTGAAATTACTAAGATGGCTTTAAAAGTAATTTCACTTACTATTACTCTGTTAAAGAATAATAAAGTTTTAAATCGTTTATCAGACGAGATTGATGAGTTAAGTAAGACTATACCAGAGCAATATGAGAACTTTTTTGAAGGCTCTCCTGAGGTTGTAAATCAACAGTCTACCATCAGATTATTTGGTACCTTATACAAGTCAATCATCAGCCCTAACTTTCCAAAATTACTCATTTGTGGCAAGGAAAGTTGCTTGAGTATTGTTGAGAACCAAGAAAAAATTAGAGCTTTGTTGCTTTGTGCTATTCGTGCCGTCATTTTATGGCGTCAGGTAGGTGGCAGACGAAGATATCTATTCTTTAGACGTGCTCAAATCGTTGAATACGCACAAGCTCATAGTTAAACCAATTCATTTTACTAATAGAGGATCAAAATGGAATTATCAGCATTAACTGCTATTTCACCACTTGATGGTCGTTATGGCTCAAAGACACAAGAACTTCGTCCTATATTCTCAGAATATGGTCTAATGCGTTTTCGTGTTCAAGTAGAATTAACTTGGCTTAAGCACTTAGCTGCTTGTGAGCAGATCAAGGAAGTTCCACCTTTCAGCGCTAAAACCATCGAGTTTATCGACAGCATTATTAACAACTTCTCAGAAGAAGATGCATTAGACATCAAAAAGCGTGAAGCTGTTACTAATCACGACGTTAAGGCTGTGGAATACTTTTTAAAGGATAAAACCGCCTCTAATGAGGAAATTGCAAAGGTTCGTGAGTTCATTCACTTTGCATGTACTTCAGAGGATATCAATAACAACTCTCACGCTTTAATGTTAAAAGAAGCTCGTGAGGAAGTATTACTACCTGTTATTGATGAAATCATTGAGAAGATAACTGAGCTTGCTCATAAGTATGCAGATGTACCACTACTAGCTCGTACTCACGGTCAGCCAGCTTCACCTACTACTATCGGTAAGGAAATGGCTAACGTTGTATACCGTATGAAGAGACAAAGAAAGCAAATTGCTGATGTTGAAATCATGGGTAAAATCAACGGTGCTGTAGGTAACTTCAACGCTCACTTAGTAGCTTACCCTGATGTAGATTGGTATGCTTTCTCTAAGACTTTTGAAGAAGACTTAGGTCTAACCTTCAACCCATACACCACTCAGATTGAGCCTCACGATTACATCGCTGAGTTATTTGCTGCAGTTGATAGATTCAACACTATCTTAATTGACTTTGATAGAGATATCTGGGGTTACATTTCAAACGGCGTATTCACTCAAAAGACTATCGCAGGTGAAATCGGCTCCTCAACCATGCCTCACAAGGTAAACCCTATCGACTTTGAGAACTCAGAAGGTAACTTAGGTATTGCTAATGCTCTATTCGTTCACTTAGGCAATAAATTACCTATCTCAAGATTCCAACGTGATTTAACTGATTCAACCGTACTACGTAACTTAGGTGTTGCTTTTGGTTACTCAATCCTAGCTTACAAGTCAACCTTAAAGGGTATTTCTAAGCTACAGGCTAATGTTGAGCACACTGCTGTTGAATTAGACAACAACTGGGAAGTTTTAGCTGAGCCTTACCAGACTGTAATGCGTCGTTATGGCATTGAGAATCCATACGAGAAGTTAAAGGCATTAACTCGTGGTCAAAGAGTAACTAAGGAGATCATGGAGAACTTCTTAGAGTCTTTAGATATGCCTGAAGAAGCAAAAGCTTTACTTCGTGGCTTAACACCTGCAACCTACATTGGTAGAGCTGTTAAGTTTGCTAAAGACATCTAGTAAAAGATAGCTAAAATTTAGGGGGGCACAAGCTCCCCTTTATTTTTTGATTTTCAAAATTAGTTTGAAGTGTCTAGTGGCTCGAATGACTTTACAAGTTCATCAATTGCCTTACACTGCTTTAAGAATGGCTCTAGCTTATCTAGTGGTAAAGCAGATGGACCATCGCACTTAGCTTCATTTGGATTTGGGTGAGCTTCTAAGAAGAGACCACCAATACCTACAGCTAAACCTGCTCTTGCCAAATCTGCAACTTGAGCACGACGTCCACCAGAGGCAGCACCACCACTGTCACGACACTGTAGGGAGTGGGTCACATCAAAGATGATTGGATAGCCCCCACATACTTGCTTCATAACGCCAAAACCTAACATATCTACAACTAGGTTGTCATAACCAAAATTAGCACCGCGCTCGCAAAGTAATAAATTGCTATTACCACATTCTTCAAATTTCTTTGTTACATTTGCCATCTGAGATGGAGATAAGAACTGTGGTTTTTTGATATTTACAACTTTACCAGTCTTAGCAATAGCACTTACAAGATCAGTTTGTCTTGCTAAGAAAGCTGGAATTTGAAGTACATCAGCAACTTTAGCAACTTCACTTGCCTGCTCTTTTTCGTGTACATCTGTAATAATTGGTACATTAAAAGTAGACTTAACCTCAGCTAAGATCTTTAAACCTTCTTCTAAACCAGGACCACGGTAGGAGAAGATTGAGGAGCGATTTGCTTTATCAAAGCTTGCCTTAAATACATAAGGAATATTTAATTTTTGTGTTACCTCAACATATTTCTCGCAGATTTTTAAAGCCAAATCTCTGCTTTCAAGCACATTCATACCACCAAATAATACAAATGGTAGTTGATTACTAATCTTAATCTTGCCTAAGTTAATGGTTTTATCTGACATACTAAATCCTCAAAATTATTCCATTGCATTATATAAGATCTTTAAAGTACTTTGATACGTTCCATAAAAAAAGGTGCCATATAGGCACCTCTTTTTCTTAAGATTTTTGATTAAACTCTGATCTTCTCAACTAAGGATGAAAGATCTCTTACAGACTGAGTAGCCTTGTTAATAACGCCATGGGTATTATCAACCTCGGTTGCAAAGCCTTGTGCTGCAGCGTTAATATTCTGCATATTAGTTGAAATTTCTGAGGTAGCTGCAGTTTGTTGCTCAGCAGCAGTTGCAATCTGACCTATCTGAGCATTTACAGTATCCACCTTTTGGATAATACCATTTAATAAATCCTCGATGGTAGATGCATTCTCAGCTAACTGATGCATTGATGCTACAGAATGTTCCATAGAAATATTAGCGTTATTAGCCTCATCCTGAACTTGAGTTACCATAGCGGTGATCTCTTGAGTAGATTTTGAGGTACGTGAAGCTAGTGCTCGCACTTCATCTGCTACCACCGCAAAGCCCTTACCAGCTTCACCAGCACGAGCAGCTTCAATAGCAGCGTTTAGTGCAAGTAAGTTAGTTTGAGAAGCAATCTCATCAATGGTTTGCACAATAGCACCGATCTTTTGAGCAGTCTGTGATAACTCTTGAATTTGTTTTGCATCTTGATTGGACTTGTCCACTTGCAACTTAATAGCTTCAATGGTAGTACGAACCTTTTGTACACCATCTTGGGTGGTTCGATTAGAATCGTCAGCATTGATAGCTGCTTCATGACAGTTTTTTGCAATATCTGCAGTAGTTGAAACCATCTCATCGGCTGCAGCTGCTACAGTTAAAGCACGGCTTTCTGTTGCACGAGCTGATTCAGAAATAGCAACTGAAGAGTTACTAATATCAGTAAAGTTTTGATTTAATCTGCCTTCTGCTGATTTAATCGCACCTACAATGCCTTGCCACTCTACACGCATAGACTCTAAAGACTGTAACAACTTACCAAATTCGTCATTTGAATCAGCATGTGCAGCAAAGGTTAAATCACCTTTAGCAATATTAGTTGTAACTTGTAAAGCTTTTCTAATTTGAGAGGTGAATAAACTTGCTAAGAAGAAACTTACGAATAGGGATAGTACAACTACAACGATAGTTACAAAGGTAACTGCAACTAGAGGTACATTAGAGTTTAACTTCTGAAGATCATCCATAATGTAGTTCAATTTTGAGTTATTGATTTGATCTACACAAATAGATGCATTGATGAACTTAGGATAAATCTCCACAGTATAGATACCACGAGCCATAGGCTGGAAGTTTCTATCTAAAACTGGAAGTAAGCGATTCTTGTATGAATCAATAGCAGCTTCAATATCTGCATTTAAGGTCTTTGCAGTCTCAGAGTTATCTCGTGCTAAAATCTTTTTAGCTTCACTTTGCATGTGATTTAAACTCTGCTCTACAGCGGATTTATTCGCTTCGTTGTAGGTACGAATATTTGATACGAAGTTAAAGATAATATCATTGGTCTTTGTAATTTCTTTACGAAGTTCTGCATTTGGGTGATACTCACCTAGCAAGATTTCATCAGCGTGTGACACTGATACTTTGATACTTGAAAGATTAAAACCTGATACAACTGAAATAACTAAGGTTAGTACGATAACAGTTACGAATGCCGTTAATAATTTAGCTTTTACAGCTAAATTTGAAAACCAAGATCCCATATTTAATTCATCCCAATATATTTATCTTACGAGAGATTGATTACATATACATGCTTTGTGTATTTCCAAAGCTCATGCTAATTATCGGCTAATTTTATAAAAACTCTAAGAAAATTTAGATGAATATATGACTCAATTCAAACTAATAGAGAAGAAGAAGAATAAGAAGAAAACATAGGGGATTATTTTTGATAATTTTACACAGAAAACTTAGAAATCTAAGTTTTCTGTGTTTAAGCTAATGCTTAGCTTTTATTGATCTCTGTTTCAGGACGGGCATGAGCAAGCTCATCATCTAGAAGAGAATCGACATCTGAAGAATTGTCATTGGTTAAATTCTCATCATTACCGTCTGAAGCTTCAGTTTCAACCTTTTCATTATTGACTAAGACATTAGTATATAAAGCATCATCATCTGTCTTTAGGTTTTGCTTAACGGTGTTTGCAGAATCTTGAGCTACAACTTTAGGTGCTTTAGGCAATTCAATCTCAGAGCCGTCATCATCTATCTCTAAATCATTTTGACTTAAAGCTAAATCATTTCGATTTAATCTAAAGGCTGTTCCTAACACATCACTTTGAGCTTGGCTATTAGCACTAAAAGATGCATTACTCTTACCATTAACTATTTGAGATAAAGCGCGCTCTTGCATACTTACAGCTACATAGCGGTTAGCTAAATCACGCATTGACTGTAAGAAGGTTAAGTACATCTCTGAGGAGTGCATAGATACGTGCTGATTACCAATTAAAGCAACTAAGCCTAATTGACACTTATCAATATCACGATTTAACTTCTTTGAATGCTTAACTAAAGCTTCAACATTCTCATAGCATAAGTTATCTTTGATAAGCTCTAAATCGTCAGCTAACTTATCTAATCTACGTAATAGATCATATAAGCTATCCTTTAGTACACCTGTGAAAATGGTGTGACGATTAGCTACGTGATTTACCGCTTGATCAATTGAGTAATGAACTGACTTTGAAGCTTCTCTCATGTTTGAGAACACTAAGTAGAAGAAGAACTTAGCATCATTAGTACACTCTGTTTTCTTTTTAACTGATAAGAAGTCTTGCTCATTATCCATAGCCAAAGAGTAATAAGTACGTCTCTTATAACCGATAGCCTCAAGAATATTAGAAGCTTTATTTCTAATCTTACGTAGACCAAATTCGTTATCAGCAAAGAAAGCATCAACAGACTTGTGGATGCACTCATAGTTCATCTTGAAGTACTCTGGTACTGATTTAGCTACACTAGATAG
This sequence comes from uncultured Succinivibrio sp., assembly GCA_902785325.1. Lineage (GTDB taxonomy): Bacteria > Pseudomonadota > Gammaproteobacteria > Enterobacterales > Succinivibrionaceae > Succinivibrio. The sequence goes on from CACZXZ010000034.1 coordinate 15,208, forward strand.
AATTTCTTTATCATTCTTAGCTGATAAAGACATTGCTTCTTCATCATCTTTAGACTTACGAATAAAGTTAGAGTAAATGATTAAGCCAAATACTAATGGGGTTAATACTAGTGCTGAAGCATAGCCTAAGTTGAATAAAACAAAGGCAATTAAGAAAGCAAAGGTAAAAGCTGAAATACCAGTTAAGAACCAACCTGCGATAACGGTTACTACACCTGAAATACGGTAAACAGCACTTTCTCTATCCCAAGCACCATCAGCAAAGGAAGTACCCATAGCTACCATGAAGCAAACATAGGTGGTAGATAGAGGTAATTTTAAAGAAGTAGCAAAGGAAATTAAGGTTGCAGCTACTACTAAGTTAATTGAAGCACGTACATAGTCAAAAGGTAATCTGTCCTCACCCTTTTGAATTACAGGCTTTTTATAACGATGCTTAATCACAGTAAGGGATTTATTAGGCATAGCGTTATAAACAGTACGAGATACACCTAAACCTAAACGAGTAATGATACGACCGATGGTTGAGGCACCAAACTGCTCACGAGAACCTGTAGCACTTGATGACAAGTTAATAGAGGTTTGGATAACTTGACGAGCCTTTTTACTTACCCATAAAGTGATACACATGATTAAACCAGATAGGAATAACCAGAAAGTATCTGCTTTATTAGGATCATTTAAGTAGCCCATTAAATAGGAAGGATCTCCATCACCTGCAACTGCCCAGTGGTTGTAAGAATCTAAAGCAGCTAATGGAACACCTACGAAGTTTACTAAGTCGTTGCCTGCAAAGGAGAAAGCTAGAGCAAAGGTACCAGCTAAAATAATTAGTCTAAAGACATTCTTATTTAGCAATACCATGATTTGACCTAGTACTGTAAAGAAGGCAAATACAGACCACATAATGCTTGAGATATTGTTTTGAATAAACTCAAGATTCTCACGGGTCATAAAGGAAGCGCCTTTAGCACCTTTAATTACTAAGAAGTAAGTAATTGCAGATAAAGAAGCGCCACAGAAAACGCCACCTAAAATTTTTACAGAATTTTTAAATCTAAAGGTAAAGAGCAATCTACAAATAAATTGCACCACCATACCAGTTACGAAAGCAATTACAACTGATAACAAAATAGCCGATACAATCGTCGCAGTTTTATCAAGCTTAATGTAATTAAAGATTTCGTTGTAAGGTACATCTGCTGCGCATACTTTATATAAAGAAGCAAAAGTTGCTGCGCCTAATAACTCGAAGATAATAGAAACGGTAGTAGAGGTTGGTAAACCAAAGGAGTTGAATAAGTTTAAAAGTAGAACGTCTGATACCATCACAGCGATGAAGACTAACATCAACTCGTCAAAGCCAAAATGCTCAGGGAATAACATTCCCTTTCTTGCAATCTCCATCATTCCTGAGGAGAAGGTAGCTCCTGTTAACACTCCAAATGAAGCTACTATCATGACGACATATAAAGGTGCGATTCTTGTACCAACAGCTGAATTTAAAAAGTTAGCAGCGTCATTACTTACACCAACAAACAAATCTAAAGCAGCTAATAGTAACAACATCACTACTAGTACAAGGACTATTGTTTCAAACATAGATTATCCATTGTGTTGTTTATTTAAGACAATTTTAAATGTAAATAGGCTACATTCAAAGTATTAACAACTATTTTTTTTAATTTATGTTAATTAAAATACGCCGATTTGTTAACTTTTTGTTAATTGTAATAATGTGAAGAAGATCAACAATAGATATCAAAAAATTGACACTTTTAGGTGAATACTAAGAAAACTACAATCAAAAATAGATATAATGATGGTTAAGTATGATTTTAAAGCTATAGAGCTATCTGTATTATGGGTAAAGTTCTTTTAAAAGATTTAATCTACACAAAGATTAAGCAAATGATTATTGACGGATCATTTGCCATGGGTGAGAAGATCTCTGAAAGGAGTCTTGAGCAATCCCTTGACGCTAATAAAGCACCTATTCGTGATGCTTTAAAAAGATTGCAAGCTGAAGGTTTAGTGGTCCGCAAAGCCAAAAGTGGAACCTATGTATTCTCCCTTTCAGCTCAAGAATTATTAGATTTATTACACTTTAGATTCGTGATTGAATCTCAAAGTACTATTCTCTCCTTTACTAATAACCACGAAAAACTCCAAGATGAAATTGAAAAGATCATCTTGAAGATGAGACTTGCACTAACCTTAAATGACGGTAATGAGTATTTAAGATTAGACAGTGTTTTTCATGAAGCTTTAGTAAAACAGTGTAACAATAATTATTTTGTCCAATCCTTTGAGCGTATTGGCGCAATTATGGATACAGCTAGAAACTTTTTAGGTAATAACCTTGAGCACATGCAAAAATCCATTATTGATCACCAAAATATTTCTACTGCGATTAAAGATAACAATATAGGTAGAGTGGTAGAGCTTTTACGTGAGCACATCTTGCCTGACTTTGGTGCTTACTGGAAGAATTTCGATAAAATTGAAAATGGCAAACTAATTCAAAATTAACCAAGAACAAATACACAATTTTTTTACATTTTCTTATAGAAAATTTAACAAGATTGTGAAAAAATACGCACCATAAATTTTTGTTCTTGGTAAATTTGATCGTACGATCACAGACCATGCTGCACTAATGCACTCAGTAAAGCTATATCTGCTTATAGGAGAACGCCATGATCTCAGCATGCATTTTAACTGACAATAAGCTTTCAATCACTCAAGTAATGCCAAATCAGCCACTACCTGCTGATGTTATTTGGCTTGATGTTAATCAACCTGATGATGAAGAGCGTTCTTGGCTTGAAACCTTATTTGTTGAGGATGTTCCTGAAGAAGACGAAATGGATGACATTGAGTCATCCTCACGTTTTAGGGTAGGTCCTGACGGCGTACATATCTTATCTTTATTCCCTCAAAGATTAGCCACCGAAATCCGTGGTGTTAACATGTCTTTCACCATGAGAAAGAATTTACTTATTTCTTTCCGTGAAGATCATGTTTCTATTGTACGTTTACTTCGCTACTACATTCGACATAACAATGTTGATGATATCCGTTGTGCCTTAGACATCCTATTAAAACTACAGGATTTAAAGGTAGATCAATTATCAGACTTAATCGAGGATGCTTACAGCACTTTAGATGAAACTAGTGAACAAATCACTGATGATGCACATGTAGATGCTACCTTAGAAGAGCTTGTAAATCAGGAGAAATTAAACTCCCAAATTCTGCAGGCTTTGCACGATACTAGAAGAGCTTTAATCTTTATTCGTAAGACTTTTGAAAGCTCCATTGACGATAGACAAGGTCGTGTTATTGATGAAGTGTTAAAGGATATTGAATCTATCTTACCTCACACCTCATTTATTTCTAATAAGATTAACTTCCAGCTAGAAGCATCTATGGGCTATACCAATCAAAAACAAAATAGCATCATTAAGATCTTCTCAGTGGCTGCGGTAGTGTTCATGCCTCCAACATGGATCGCTTCTGTATACGGTATGAACTTTAAGTTTATGCCAGAGCTTGAATGGTATTGGGGCTACCCACTATCAATTGGTCTGATGGTCTGCTCTGCTGCAGTAACCTACTTCTTCTTTAGAAAGAAAGGCTGGTTGTAAAGCATGGTAAAGCTCAGGTAAAACCTGAGCTTTTAGTTTCTAGATTAACTTTCTATCTTTTGCTCTTTTAATAATCTCTGTAAGTGCTGTTACAGAATCAAAGTTACAACTATCTTGAAGTCTTACAATTTCACTGTAAGGTACATACATAATTCCTGAGACTTCTGACTCTTGTCTTACAGTTATAGCATCAGCTACAGCTAAATATAAATAGGCATACAAAAAGTGCTCACCTTTTTGAATTTTTAAGGTGTCTAAAGGATAAAAATTTACTTTTGGCCAGTTGGCATCCACGCCAATTTCTTCAAACAACTCTCGTTTTGCACTTTCAATAGGATCTTCACCGTGTTGCATTACACCACCTACAACCGCATCAAAAGTACCTGGGGAGTAATCCTTAGATAAAGTTCTAATCTCAACTAGAAACTTGCCTTGTCTATCACAAAAGCCAATATAACAAGCACGGTGTGGTAAATGCTGCTCTCTCATTTTATAACGAGGAACGGTATCTATAATTTGGTTATTCTCATCAATAACATCAACTAATTCATCACGGGACATAATGATCTCTTTTATTTAAAGTTTAATTTCTGGCAACTCAAAATTCTTAATTACTTGTTTTTGCTCTTTAGAAATAATGACTACATAGCGATAGAGGTTCTTTTTAAAGCTATCAATGCCGTAGTTGCGAGACTCTACTTGAGAGACAGCTTTATCTAATAAGGCATCTAGGTTGTCACCTTCTCTGTAGAGTTTAAGCTCAAACACGTAATAGTTTATATCTGATTTTACGATGATATCAGCTCTGCAACTGTCTGACAAACCATCTCTATCTACATTAGCACCTAGGATTAAAAACTCTCTGAAGATAATTTCTCTTAAGCTTTTCTCATTATTAAAGATTTTAGTATCTGTTGGTATGCCTTTTACCATAAAATCA
>CACZXZ010000035.1 GCA_902785325.1 uncultured Succinivibrio sp.
AACACCCATATTCAGGGTGATCTTCTCAATCCGAGGGACTTGCATGATTGTCTTGTAACCAAATTTTTCTGTTAAGGCTTTGATTACTTCCTGCTTGTAAAGATCATGCAGTTTCGCCATCGTTATTCTCCTTTAATTAACGCTTACTTGGCTTGTGAAATGATCTGGTTGTTTGACTTGAAGAAACGAACTTTTTTGCCGTCTTCAACTCTAAAGCCAACACGATCAGCTTTCTTAGTTTCTGGGTTGTAGATTGCTACGTTAGATACATCGATAGGTGCAACTACGTCAACAATACCGCCCTGAACGCCAAGATTTGGGTTAGGTTTCTGGTGTTTCTTCTTGACATTAATGCCTTCTACTAACACCTTGTGCTCACTAGTTAAAACACGGGTAACTTTACCAGTCTTGCCCTTGTCCTTACCGGTGATAACGATTACTTCGTCATTGGTGCGAATTTTCGCTGCCATTTTCTAATACTCCTCAAAAAAATTAGAGTACTTCTGGAGCTAAAGATACGATCTTCATGAATTGCTCAGAACGTAGTTCACGAGTAACTGGTCCGAAGATACGGGTACCGATAGGCTCATGTTGAGCAGTTAATAAAACTGCTGCGTTTGAATCAAAGCGAATTACTGAACCATCAGGTCTGCGAACACCTTTCTTGGTGCGAACAACAACTGCGTCTAGTACATCGCCCTTCTTAACTTTGCCGCGTGGGATAGCATCTTTTACAGATACCTTAATAATGTCGCCAATGCCAGCGTAACGGCGGTGAGAACCACCTAAAACCTTAATACACTGAACTGCACGTGCGCCAGAATTATCGGCAACGTCATCCGGTTAATAAAAAAAAACAACTTCCTAAAACAATTTAGAAAGGCGCTAAAATATACCATAAAAAAATTAAGACCGCAAGTATAAATTCTTACGGTCTTATTAGATTTTTATGAATTAGGCATTGATTGCCTTTTCGATCACGCTAACTAATTTCCAAGAAATAGTCTTAGAAACTGGTTTGCATTCACAAATTTCAACAAAATCACCAACGTGAGCTAGGTTCTCAGCGTCTGATACGTGGAACTTAGTAGTACGAGTAATGATCTTACCGTATACTGGGTGAGCAATACGGCGCTCAACTGCTACTACACAAGCCTTTTGCATCTTATCGCTTACTACGCGACCGCGTAAAGAACGAGCTACTTTTGCATTTGAATCTGACATTTAACTCTTCCTCTACTATGCGTTCTCAGAGTTTAATTTCTCTGAAAGAATTGTATTAATACGTGCGATATCGCGACGTACCTTACGTACGTTATCAGTTTGCTGTAAGCTACCTGACTTTAACTGGAAACGTAAGTTGAATTGCTCGCGCTGAAGATTTGAAAGTTCAGTCTTTAAGTCTTCAACAGACTTTTTACGTAAATCGTTTGCTTGCATTAGATCACCTGCTTACGAACGAAGGTAGTTGTTACTGATAATTTTGCTGATGCTAAGCGGAAAGCTTCGCGAGCAACTTCCTCAGAAATACCACCAATCTCGAAAAGTACACGACCAGGTTGAATTGGGGCAACCCAGTACTCAACAGTACCTTTACCTTTACCCATACGAACACCTAGAGCTTTTTGAGTGATTGGCTTGTCTGGGAACACACGGATCCAAACTTTACCTTCACGCTTCATCTCACGGGTGAATGCACGACGTGCAGCTTCGATCTCACGAGCAGTAATCTGACCGCGAGAAGTTGCCTTTAGACCAAACTCACCAAAAGATACAACTGAACCTGCGTATGCTAGACCCTCGTTGCGACCTTTTTGAGTCTTACGATATTTTGTACGTTTAGGTTGTAACACTTATACTTCCTCCGTTACTCAGCAACTTTTGAAGCTGGAGCTTCTTCAGTCTTCTTAGCACGACGACCACGACCAGGACGAGCCTGATTGTCATCACGACGGCCACGACGACCTGCTGGAGCAGCTGCATTGTTACGGTCTTCAGTCTCTTCTTGAGTTAGTGGTAGACCACCTAAAACTTCACCCTTGAAGATCCAAACCTTAACACCGATAACACCATAGGTTGTTACAGCCTCTGATAAAGCGTAATCAATATCAGCACGTAGTGTGTGTAGAGGTACACGACCTTCACGTAACCACTCTGAACGAGCGATTTCAGCACCACCTAAACGGCCTGATACTTCAACCTTGATACCCTTTGCACCAGCACGCATTGCGTTCTGAATTGCCTTCTTCATAGCGCGACGGAACATTACACGACGCTCTAATTGAGAAGCAATTGAGTCAGCTACTAACTTAGCATCAAGATCTGGCTTGCGGATCTCGCTGATATTAACTTGAGCTGGAACACCTGCGATTGCAGAGATCTTCTGACGTAACTTCTCTACGTCCTCACCCTTCTTACCGATTACGATACCAGGACGAGCTGTGCAAATTGTTACACGAATGCTCTTAGCTGGACGGTCGATAACAATCTTTGATACAGATGCGTTCTTTAACTCAGTAGTTAAATATTTACGAACTGCAGCGTCACTCTTAATGTTAGTTGGGAAATTTGCAGTAGATGCATACCAAACTGATGAATAAGCTTTGGTGATACCAAGTCTGATTCCGTTTGGATTAATTTTCTGGCCCATAAATTACTCCCTAACGCTCTGCAACAACAACGGTAATATGAGAGGTGCGCTTTACGATGCGATCTGCACGGCCTTTAGCACGTGGCATAATACGCTTTAATGAAGGGCCCTCATCAACCATGATCTTAGATACAACTAAGCTGTCGATATCTAAAGAATGATTGTTTTCTGCATTAGCAATTGCAGAGAGCAATACTTTACGGATTAGTGCAGCAGCCTTACGTGGGCTGAACTGTAATAAATCCAATGCTTTCTGAACAGGTAAACCGCGAACTTGATCTGCGACCAAGCGAGTTCTCTGTGCAGAAGAGCGAGCATAACGATGTATAGCTTTAACTTCCATTACATAAAACTCCAATTAGGCCTTAGCATCAGCAGCTACGGTGTGACCCTTAAAGGTACGAGTAGGTGCAAACTCACCTAACTTGTGACCAACCATTTCGTCTGAAACGAATACAGGTACGTGTTGACGACCGTTGTGAACAGCGATGGTCATTCCAATCATTTGTGGAATGATAACTGAACGGCGTGACCAGGTCTTAATAGGCTTTTTGTCGCCTGATTGTTGAACCTGTAGTACCTTCTTTAGTAAGGACGCATCAATAAATGGACCTTTCTTTAAAGAACGTGGCATGTTATATCCTCGCTAATCTATTAACGGTGGTGAACGATGTACTTATCAGTACGCTTGTTCTTACGAGTCTTGTAACCCTTACATGGAGTACCCCATGGTGAACGTGGCTGAATGCCCTTGTTACGGCCTTCACCACCACCGTGTGGGTGATCGATAGGGTTCATTGACATACCGCGAACAGTTGGACGTACACCGCGCCAACGGTTAGCACCAGCTTTACCTAATTGAGCTAGCATGTGCTCGCCATTACCAATCTCACCGATTGTTGCACGACCATCAGCTAGAACTTTACGCATTTCGCCTGAACGCATACGTAAGGTTACATAAGCACCTTCACGAGCAACTAGTTCGCAGTAGCAACCTGCTGAACGAGCGAAAACAGCACCAGCACCTGGGTTTAGCTCAACTGCGTGAACAGTTGTACCTAGTGGGATATTGTGCATAGGTAATGTGTTACCAACTTTGATTGGAGCATTTGAACCTGATACAACAACGTCACCAACCTTTAAGCCCTTAGGAGCTAAGATATAGCTACGAGTACCATCGGTATAGCAGATTAAAGCGATATGAGCTGAACGGTTTGGATCATACTCTAAACGCTCTACGCGTGCCTCAATACCGTCCTTTTGACGCTTGAAGTCAACTAAACGATAACGTTGCTTGTGACCACCGCCAATGTGACGAGTAGAGATGTGACCATAGTTATCACGACCACCAGTCTTGCGCTTTTCTACTGTTAAAGAGCGCTCTGGACCACCTTTCCATAAGCCTTCAGTCTTGATCTGAATTACATGACGACGGGCTGGTGAAGTTGGCTTTGCCTTAATGATTGCCATTATTTGCTCTCCTTGTTAACCTGAGCGGCTTCTTCAACGTCGAATTGAGTGCCTTCAGGAAGAGTAACATAAGCCTTTTTCCAGTCTGAACGCTTGCCAAAACCACGTGCAGTGCGACGAACTTTACCTTGGAAGTTTAAAGTACGAACTGACTCAACTTTAACTTCAAAAATAGATTCTACAGCTGCTTTGATTTCATCTTTAGTTGCGTTCTTTAATACTTTAAATACTAAAGTATTTTTCTCATGTGCTGCACTGCTCTTTTCAGAGATAACTGGTGCACACAAAACATTCAATAAACGTGCCTGAGACATTATTTAAGCAACTCCTCTACCTTCTTAACAGCAGCAGATGTGATTAACACTTTGTCAAAGCCTACTAGGTTAACTGGGTTGAACTCAGCTGAACCTGGCTGACATACTGCAACTCTGTATAGGTTACGAGATGCTAAGAATAAGTTCTCTTCGAAAGCATCAGTAACAATTAGAACCTGCTTTAGACCTAAATCCTTTAGCTTTGCAACTAATGACTTAGTCTTGTGATCTTCAACTTTGAAGTCATCAACAACAACTAAACGGTCCTGACGAACTAACTCAGATAAGATGCTGCTCATAGCAACACGGTACATCTTACGATTTACTTTCTGAGTCCAATCTTGTGGTTTTGCAGCGAAAATGGTACCACCAGCACGCCATAATGGTGAGCGTGATGAACCAGCGCGTGCGCGACCTGTGCCCTTCTGACGGAAAGGCTTCTTACCGCCGCCTGATACCTCAGAACGGGTCTTCTGAGCTTTAGTACCGGCGCGTGCAGTGCTTAGGTATGAAACAACTACCTGGTGCACTAATGGCTCATTAAACTCACGGCCGAAGGTGTTCTCTGACACTTCAAGCTGCTTGTCTGCGCCAACTAACTTTAATTCCATGATCCTATTACCTCGGGTTAAGCTTTAAGACTTGGTCTTACAATTACATCCCCGTTATTAGCACCTGGAACAGCGCCCTTTACGAGTAGTAAGTTGCGTTCTGCGTCAATGCGAACTAAGTCTAGGCTCAATACTGTAACCTTCTCAGAACCCATATGACCAACCATCTTCTTGCCCTTAAATACTCTACCAGGGGTCTGATTTTGACCTGTAGAACCTGGGACACGATGTGAACGTGAGTTACCGTGGGTATAATCTTGATGTAAGAAGTGGTAACGCTTGATAGTACCTGCAGTACCTTTACCTTTTGACTGACCAGTAACATCTACTTTCTTAACATCTTGGAATGCGTCCACTTTGATCTCATCACCAACTTTGTAAGAAGCTAGCTCTGACTCATCTAAACGGAACTCCCATAAGCCACGGCCTGCTTGTACGCCGGACTTAGCGAAATGACCAATTTCAGCTTTGGTCATACGACTTGCTTTGCGGTCGCCAGTTGTAACCTGAATAGCGGTGTAACCATCACTTTCTTGGTTCTTAATCTGGGTTACGCGATTTGCTTCTACCTGGATGACTGTTACAGGAACAGATTTGCCGTTCTCGTTGAAAACACGGGTCATACCAAGTTTGCGGCCGATTAAACCGATTGACATTGCATTATTCCCCTATCGTTAGCGAAGGCTGATCTGAACATCCACACCAGCTGCAAGATCTAAGCGCATTAAAGCATCTACAGTCTTCTCAGTTGGCTCCACGATGTCTACTAAACGCTTGTGAGTACGGATTTCGTATTGGTCACGAGCATCTTTGTTTACGTGTGGTGAAATAAGGATGGTGTAACGCTCCTTACGAGTAGGGAGCGGGATCGGACCACGAACTTGTGCGCCAGTGCGCTTTGCGGTCTCAACGATTTCAGCTGTTGAATGATCAATCAATCTGTGGTCGTATGCCTTAAGACGGATCCTAATTCTTTGATTCTGCATTGCAGACTCCATAAATAAAAAGAACATGCAAACACTCGCCTTCTTAACCCTTAATTTTAAAAAATTAATTTGTAAGAGGAAGTGTTACTATTACCAATTTCTCCCAAAATTAGGGAGAGTCTCTTCAGCCGCATCATAATGAAGTAGGGCTGGATTTCAAAAACTTACACTTAGGGTAAGCTCTGAAAGTCACATAATTTTACACTATTTTAATTTTAGTGCAACAATTTTTTTTAATTTTTTTCTTCGCTAAACTCATTTATATGCTTTTTGCCGTACATAGTAAGGGTAGAAGCTTTATCTAATCTATACTTCTTAGAACTTAAGTTTAAAGACTCTTCAAAATTAGGTACACCTTCTATCCTCATGAGACTTACCATCAAATCAAAAATTAAGTCATTTGAAAAATACTTATGTTCATTGGACTTTAAAGACTCAAAAAGATTTAAATGATTTTTGCGATAGCTATCTGATAGGTACACAAATAAAGGAACCTTAAGCATTTGATAAGTTACATTTACAGGATCATGACCACCTACTACATGTGGCTCTTCGCCGTGATCTGAAAAATACACTAAAGCTTTAAAGGCAGGATTTTTTTTTGCCTTGTTATAGATCTCATCTACTACATAGTCGGTGTATAAAATAGAATTGTCGTAACTTGCAACAACCTCATCGGCACCTGTAAATTGTCTAAACTCTTTAGGAACTCTCTTTTCATACTTTTGATGGCTACCCATCAAATGAATTATGATCAAGGTGTTTTTATTTGGATCTACTTTTGGTAAACGGTTTACTAATTCCTCGTCAAAGAACACGCCTTCCATCTTAGCTGAGCCATTAGTCCAAATTTCATGATTAGCTGTAGACGAAATTACAGTAATTGGTGTTTCATACATGCCATACTTTCTTTGGTTAGATAACCAATATGTATCAAAGCCAACAGCTCTTGCAATCTCGATTAAAGAGTATGCATCTGAAACTTCTACTTGATTATATTGATTGGCATTAGTTAAAGCATAAGACAAGGCTTGGACTGTTTGTGGCCAAGAGGAGAACACATTGTTAAATAAAAGATGGTTAGGCTCTTTTAGTCTTTCCACAAGTTTAGGGGTAGTTGCCTTTTGGTAGCCATAGGCTTGAATATGAGAGGCGGATTGAGACTCACCTATAACTAATACAAATAAATTACCATCTTTATCAACATCAGGATTTAACTTTAAAGAAGTAAGAGTCGAGAGTTTTTGTAAACGAACACCTTTTTGTTGCTTATACAACGCAAAATTATCTAATTGTCTTGAGGTTACTTTAACTACTGCAAAAGGCAAGTAATCAATTCTAGGTATAGCTAAAAAGATGCTACCAATTAAAATTATCGCAATTGAAAAAGAGGTAGTAACTTTAGCTTTAGGATCACAGGTTAAATTCTCATAAGCCTTACAATTTATATAGATAACTGCAATTAAAAATAGTAAAGCTAAAAGCCACTTATAATTAACATTACTTACAAAAAACTCAGCGCCTTCTGCTCCATTAGTTTGCGCTAAAGCAATGATGATATCTGAGGAAATAAGTGAATTAGTTGCAATCAAATAGCAAAGTAGCAATAAAGGTAAGAATAAAGTTATAAAAGCTATTATTACAAAGAGAACCTTTCTTAAAGTATAGAAAGCACAATCCTTTTTAGGTAAAAGCACACACCTAAAGAAAGTTATAAAGGCTATGGCTAAAACTGTAAAAATCACTCCTTTTAAATACTCCATAGGAGTGGTATTTAAGTTCATTTTAAGGGCAACTAAATAAACTGACAGATAAGTTATTGCAACAGTTGCCATACCTCTAAGTGCAGTTTTGTTTAATTTAAAAGTAACGATTACCGCAAGCAAACAGCCTAAAGCTAAAACAGAATAAATTACCGCAGTTACTACACTATTTAGTGAAAAATCATAGACATAGTAAAGGGTAGATAAAACTACAAAAGGGATACCAAAAAGCTTAAAAAAGCTTGATAAGACAAGTTTAGAATAGTTACTCATGATTACATCTAAAGGTTAATTTTTTGTATATAATACGCTATCTTTATAAATTAGGTTCATTTATCGTGATTTTTAACTTTTCTTTGCCAGAAGACTTTTTAAAAAAGAGTCCTATAACAAATCTTAGCTTGCCTGATGCTGCTAATGGCTTAGTAGTTCATTGCTGTTGCGCTCCTTGCGCAACTGGTATGATAGAGGCGCTATTGTGCTCTGGCATAAAACCAATCATGTTCTTTTACAATCCTAATATTTATCCATTAGCTGAATATGAGAAAAGAAGAGATGAGTGGATCTATTTATGTAATTTATTAAAACTTGAATACCACGTAGGCGATTACGACTACCAAAAGTATCTAGAAACCATTAAAGGTTTAGAGCAAGAACCTGAAAGAGGTAATAGATGTCTAAAGTGTTTTACTCATCGCTTAACAGCAACTGCTCTTTTTTCTAAAGATATGGGTATCAACACTTTTACTACTACTTTGTGTACTTCAAGATGGAAGAGTAAAAAACAAGTAGATCTAGCAGGCTTTGCTGCTCAAGACAAAGTTAAAGATATCTTATATTGGGATCAGGATTGGCGTAAAAATGGTTTGGTAACTAGACGCTATGAACTTGTAAAAGAAATTGCTTTTTATAATCAGCAATACTGTGGTTGTGAATTTAGTATGCAAAAAGATCACTACCAAAAGTAGTGATCTTAAAAGCTAAAAGTTAAGCACCGTACTGCTTGCGGTACTCAAGCATTGCAGGAATGTGATCTTTTAGAGTCTCATCGTTTTCAATATACTTTAATAAGTCATCAAAAGTTACAATTGAAACAATCTTAATACCGATGCTCTCCTCTGCCTCAGCAATAGCACTCTTATCACCTTGACCTTTCTCCATACGGTTAAGGGCAATAATAGCAGCTTTAAAGTGAGCTCCATTAACTTTAATAATTTCTTCTGATTCTCTGATAGCAGTGCCTGCAGTAATTACATCGTCAATTAAAAGAATATCACCCTTTAGTGGAGCGCCTACTAAATTACCACCTTCACCGTGATCTTTCTTTTCTTTACGGTTGAAGCACCAAGGTACATTTTTCTGATGCTCATTAGCTAAAGCCATAGCAGTAGCACAAGCTAAAGGAATACCTTTGTAAGCAGGTCCAAACAATACATCAAACTCAAGCTTTGCATCGATTAAAGCGTGGGCATAGCAGGAGCCTAAAATAGCCAAATCGCTACCTGTGTTGAAACCACCAGCATTGAAGAAGTAAGGGCTAGTTCTGCCAGACTTTAAAACGAAACTGCCAAACTTTAACACACCTTTTTTTAGGGCTAATTCAATAAATTTACGTTGATATTCTTGCATACAAAACCTCAAAAAATAATTGAGGTAAATTTTACATGATTTGAGCTTAAATTGCAGATCGTTTTCAAAACAAATTGCTTTAGTGTAATATGGCTAAAAAAGGAGTTTTTATGTCCATAATTCACAGTATGACAGGATCAGCAAGTAAACTTGTCAATTCCCAACTTGCTAACATCAACATCGATATCAGTTCTGTTAACGGTAGATACTTAGAAATTTATTTAAAGCTACCTGACAACTTAAGACATTTAGATTCTAAATTAAGAGCTTTGTGCCAAGAAAAACTTACTCGTGGCAAATTAGATTGCTATATCACCTATGCGTTAAATGCCCAAGCATCTCTCAACATTGATGCAAATCAATTAGAGGCACTAAGTGAAGCTTTAAATCAAGTTGAAAAAACTATTCCTAATGCTTGTAATTTAAATCCCATGGAAATCTTGCAATATCCAGGAATTCTAAAGCAACCTGCTAACATTCAGGATTTAATTGATGAGCAAGTACTAGAGAATTTTGCAAAAGCATTAGATAGTCTTGTAAAAACAAGAGAGTCTGAAGGTGAGAAATTAAAACAAGCACTACAAGTTAGACTTGATTTAATTGAAAAACAAGCAGATTTAATTGAGGTTCAATTAACTAATCTAACCAAGATTGAAAGAGAAAAGATCTTAAAGAAAATTGAAGATCTAAAAATCGAGATTGATCCACAAAGAATTGAGCAAGAAGTTGCCATCATCGCACAAAAAGCAGATGTTGAAGAAGAGTATGACCGCTTAAGAGCCCATATTAAGGAAGTAAGAGCAATTCTTGATAAAGGTGGTATTTGCGGTAAACGTTTAGACTTTATGATGCAAGAGTTTAATCGTGAATCAAATACTCTTGCATCTAAAGCTTCTAACTTAGATATCACAAGAATTGCTGTAGAGCTTAAAGTGTTAATTGAACAAATGCGCGAGCAAGTTCAAAACATTGAATAAGCTACAATTGTCTTGCAATTTGTAGTAATTTTGCAATCAATACTGGCACACCACTTTGACCACGTTTTTGCATTGCATCTACTAAATACAGAGCAAGTCCTGGTTTACTCTTACGTCTGATGGCTTGCTCTATAATTTTGTCCATCGAATACCCTCTTTTTAGCTGATTACCCACCGCAAGACCTGCTGCCTGTCTGAACACATCCTCATAACCTTGGCTATATAAAAAGTGCTCAATATCTTTTTGTGGTAGTACCGTTAAATATCTATAGGTCTTTCTTTTAGAGATGTAATCACAAGTAATGTCCGCGTATTTTTTGCCAGCATCATCACCATCAGTTAACACATGGAAATTGATACCTAATTGCAAGGCGGTTTTTAAAAGTGGCTTTAAACCACATTGAGCAAACTCGATAATTCTAATACCTTCACAAGGAAGTGAAATTCCTAAAATTGAAGCTACTTGAGTTAAGATCCAAACCTCTGTTTCGCCCTCTACTAATAACCAAGTTCTTGCAAAGAAAGCCATCGGACGATTCATACGTACATGGAAAGCGATACGTCTTAAATCCTCATAGCTTAGAGATTTTCTTGAAATCTTATAACAAGTGGTATCGTAGTACTTTCTGCTCAAGCGTCTTAAAGACTCTAAACTTACAGCTGATAACAAGTCACCACTGTTAGTAGTTACTATTTTTTGACTTTCTGTAGGTTCAATAATAGACCATAAAGATAGTAAGTAAGAAGGGTGTAATCTTGATTCAATATCCTCAAAAATGATGATTGGTTTACTATTAGGATCAATCTTACGATTGCCCTTTGATAGCAGCATATTGATAGCAATTAAAGATACTAAGACTTTAGATTTATTAAAGCCTGGCATATTAAGAGTATTCTTAATGCTATCAGGAGATTCTAAAGAGATTGGTCTTTTTACAATATCATCAAGATTTCGTCTAGAGCTATTTTCGATAAGCTCCCTAGTAATTTTACTTTGGCTATAGTTAGACAAATGTTTGTCAAAAAATTCACCGAAGTTTTTAATGATCTTATTTAAAGAGGAAGCTGTCATGGCACTATCTGAAGATAACATTTGAGATAGACTTTTAAGCCCTGATCTCTCCTCGTTTTCCTTATCCTCAATAGGACCTTTGTCCATACGGCTATCTCTAATTCTAAATACAGGATTGTACTTTATGATAGCTAAAATGGCCTGTTTTAAACTCTCATCTTGACGGTACGGATCGCCTTTTTTATCAAGTAAAGTATGAATAGTTTCAAAGTGCTTTTTATTGGTATCAAACGCTACAATTTGCCAATGTAAAGTGTAGGCTCCGTCGTCATCAAAATACCAATATCTTTTAAAAATAGGATCTTTATCGGCAATGCTTTGAATCGGATCTTCTTTAAAGTATAAATCTATATGAATATGCTCATCTGTCTTTTTAAAGACATCGTCCTCATCACGAGCAAAGAGGCTGTCTTGATCATCTAAGTAGTTTTCAAGATCATTTAAAAAAGATCTTTCTTTAGGAAATGCTTTTTCAGCTTGAAGATCAAGCTCTGAGTTTTGATAAGAATAATTATCTTCAGTTAAATCTGAACGTCTCTCAACTTCATCAAAATCTAAACTAGGTCTTTGAGTGACTTTAGCAACTAAGTCCTCTTTAGGAGCATGGATAAATTCTTTTTCATCAATTTCAACTGGCACATAAAGATCATCGTGACTGAACTTATATAACTGTTCACCTTGACCTAAAACTAACCACAAAGCACTTAGGAGGGAGGATTTACCCCATTGATTTTCACCAATCAAAACGGTGCTAGATTCTTCAAAATCAATCCATAATTTTCGGATACCACGAAAATTCTCAATTTTTACTTTTTCTAAATACATAAAAATATCCTTCTTACATTTTAAATGTAATCAAGATATTCGCTTTATCAAGAAATATAAAAAAAGCCCATGATGTAAATCACAGGCTTTCTTTAGATTTTACAATAAATTAAACACGGTGCCACACAGTACCTTGAGGTCCATCCTCAAGTTCAATATGCATTTGTTTTAACTTATCACGAGCCTCATCTGCTAAAGCCCAGTTTTTCTGTTTTCTAGCTTCATTTCTTTGCTTAATTAAAGCTTCGATTTGCTCAACATCGTCATCCTTAGCACCTGTAGTTAAGAACTTATTAGGATCTTGCTCTAGGATGCCAAGAACTGATGCTAATTGCTTCAATCTACCTGCAAGTTTTTGAGCAGTTTCTCCAGACTCTTTATTGATTTGCTTTGCTAAATCAAAGAGTACAGAGATAGCACCAGGAGTATTAAAGTCATCATCCATATACTCTTTGAATTTTGCAGTGTACTCATCTTCAGTGCTGTCAGGCCCAACAGCTTGAGTATCTCTTAAAGTAGTATATAAACGATTTAAAGCAGCTCTTGCTTTATCTAAATTCTCTTGAGAGTAATTTAGTGGAGAACGATATTGACCTGATAATAAGAAGAATCTGATGGTTTCAGCATCATATGTTTCTAACACATCTCTTATGGTAAAGAAATTGTTCAAAGACTTAGACATCTTTTCTTCATTGATCATTACCATGCCTGAATGCATCCAGTAATGAACATAAGGGGTCTTGTTAGCACAGCAGCTTTGAGCAATCTCATTTTCGTGGTGAGGGAAAATTAGATCAGAACCACCACCATGAATATCAAACTCTTTACCTAAGTATTTGTTATTCATAGCAGAACACTCAATATGCCAACCTGGTCTACCCGCTCCCCATGGAGATTCCCATGATGGCTCACCTGGTTTTGACATCTTCCAAAGCACAAAGTCTAGTGGATTGTGTTTAGTTTTCTCTACTTCAATACGAGCGCCAGCTTGTAATTCATCTAGCTTTTGACCAGACAATTTACCGTATTCTTTAAAGGAATTGATATCAAATAAAACATCACCGCTTTCAGCAACATAAGCGTGCTGATTATCAATAAGCTTTTGTACGAAATTTACAATTTCAGTAATATTGTCAGTTGCTTTTGGCTCAATATCAGGACGTTTGATATTAAGAGCATCAAAGTCCTTGTGCATTTCAACAATGAATTGCTCAGCAAGATCATGTGCAGAAATACCGCGCTCATTAGCTCTTTTAATGATCTTATCGTCAATATCAGTGATATTGCGAACGTACTTAACCTCGTAGCCGGCGTAACGTAAGTAACGTACGATTACGTCAAAGTTAACGAAAGTACGAGCATGACCGATGTGGCACAAATCATAAACTGTTACACCACAAACATACATTCCAATCTTGCCTGGGGTAATTGGTTTAAATTCTTGCTTGGTTCTAGTCAATGAGTTATAAATTTTTAGCATTTGTGTAGCGCCATAAGTAAATTACATATCCTATGTAGTGTACCAAATTGTAGAAAATCATTCATTTACTTTCTTAGTTTGAAACAAAATAGTGAGCTTAAAATTGCTAATATTCGCTCTTGTAAATACCATTATTTCCGAGATTTAGGTACAATAAGAACTAGCTTAAACAAGCTTACATTAAATTTTTTAGAGAGACACTATGATCACATTAAAAACTACCTTAGGTGATATCGTAATCGAGCTTAATCACGAGAAGGCACCTATCACTGCAAAGAACTTTGAAGAATATGTAAAATCAGGTTTCTACAAGGGAACTATTTTTCACCGTGTTATCAAAGGCTTTATGATCCAAGGTGGTGGTTTAAATTCTCAATTAGAGCAAAAGGAAACTAACGCTCCAATTAAGAACGAAGCTGACAATGGTTTAAAGAACGACCGTGGTACTATTGCTATGGCTCGTACTAACGATCCACACTCAGCAACTGCTCAATTCTTTATCAACACTGTAGACAACAGCTTCTTAAACTTCCGCTCAAAGGATTTATCAGGTTGGGGTTATTGCGTATTTGGTAAAGTTGTAGAAGGTATGGATGTAGTTGATAAGATTGAAAAAGCTAAAACTACTACTGTGTCTTACTACCAAGACGTTCCAGTTGAGACTATTGAGATCTTAGACGCAACTGTAGAAGACTAATTTTTAGTTAGTAAAAAGGACAAACATGGCCATTTATATCATTGCTGATCTTCATTTATCAGAGAATAATCCTATACTCTTAAATGCTTTTTCAAACTTTTATGAGAAGAATCTTTATTTAAATGATAGAGTGATTATCGCAGGCGACATGTTTGACCTTTTTGTAGGTGTAGATAAGAACTCTACTTTCCACCAAAAAGTTCGCCAAATCATTTTAAATGGTAGAAACCGTGGTGTTACAACCCTTTTTCAAAGAGGCAATCGCGATTTTTTAATGACTGCTACTATGGCTGAATATTTTGGAATGAGACTTGTTGGCGATTTCTATTCCTTGCCAACCGTTAAAGGTCATGCACTGTTAATCCATGGTGATCAATTGTGCTTATCCGACCGTAAATACGATTCTTTTAAACGCTTTTCCTCAAATCCAATCATGCAATACCTATTTTTATCTCTACCTATTTCTTGGAGAAATAAAATTGGTAAAAACATTCGTGCTAAAAGCATGGCCAAAAATCATGCTACCACAAGTCGGGAATTACTAAATTCACCTATCGTAAAAGAAGTGGGTAAGAGATTTTTAGAATCAGCAAAATGCAACATCTTAATCCATGGACACTTCCACGTCTTTGGAGGTGAAGATAATGCCTTTGGAGAGAACACCTACAGACTAGGACTTGGTGATTGGGAATCTCGTTATAGCTATATCAAAATAGACCATAACGAAATCAAATTAGTTCAAAGAGCCATGGAAAAGAACTTTTAGTGTGCATCACACCAGTTATCACTAACTCCAATTCCTACAGATAGTGGAATAGAGAGTGTTGCAGCCTGCTCCATCGCTTGTTCAATAAACTTTTTAGCTTCAGCTTCAAACTCTTCCTTTACCTCAAAGAGCAATTCGTCGTGTACTTGCACGGTCATTTTGATAGTGTCTTTTGGTAAAGTATCAATCCATTGTTGAATGGTGATCATAGCTTTTTTAATGATATCAGCAGCACTACCTTGCATTGGAGCGTTAATAGCAGCGCGCTCAGCTGCCTTTAATAACATAGTATTAGAACTGTTGATATTAGCAATAGTGATTTTTCTACCATTAAAAGCTAAAACGTAGCCATGCTCATGTGCAAATTGCTTTGTTTGCTCCATGTAGTTTTTGATGGTTGGATATTTTAAGAAATATCTTTCGATATATACTTTAGCCTCTTTCATACTCATGTGAGTTTGCTTGGTTAAACCAAAGGCTCCCATTCCATACATCAAACCAAAGTTAGTTGCTTTAGCATGAGATCTTTCCTCGGCTGTTACCTCTTCAATAGGCTTACCTAAAACTTCAGCAGCTGTCGCTTTGTGTACATCATAGCCTTGTAAAAAGGCTTTGATTAAGTTCGGATCTTGGCTCATGTGAGCAATTAGTCTTAATTCAATCTGAGAATAATCCGCTGAAATTAGCTTATAACCACTTGGTGCTACAAAAGCCTTTCTTATCAATTTTCCTTCATGAGTTCTTGCTGGAATATTCTGTAAATTTGGGGAAGATGAGGACAATCTTCCGGTTACAGTTCCTGTTTGATTAAAGGAGGTGTAAATTCTGTGTGTTGTAGGTGAAATTAAAGTTTGTAATTTCTCTGTATAAGTAGAAATTAACTTGGCTAATTCACGATATCTTAACACTAAATTAGCAACATCATAATTTGGTGCTATCTCTTCTAGGATTTCTTGAGAAGTAGAGTACTTACCAGTCTTAGTCTTTTTAGGATATGGTATTTTCAAATCTACAAATAAGACCTGAGCTAATTGCTTAGGAGATGCGATATTAAAGGTTTGACCGCAGGCGGTGTAGATTTGATCTCTAATTTCTACAAGCTCTTCTTTTAAGACTTGATCTTGTTTTTGTAGTTGAGTTTTGTCTACATATACGCCATTCAATTCCATCTTATATAAGACATCTAAAAATGGCATTTCAACCTTGTAGAATAAATCCTTTTCTACCTTTGACTGTTCAAGCTTTGAAGACAATTTATTAAATAATCTTAAAGTGATGTCTGCATCTTCACTAGCATAAATACAAACTTGCTCAACTGATACTTCGCCAATAGAGAGTTTAGGGTTATGGTTAGTTACCTCTTCATAAGTAATGGTTTTGTAATTAAGCTCTAGTTTGGCTAAATCGTCCATATTTACAGGAACTGAAGAATCTAAAAGATGAGCTAAAACCATGGTATCGGCATACACCTTTGAAATCTCAATACCATGATAATGTAACACCTCAAGATCAAACTTAATGTTATGACCTACAATTTTGATGTCAGAGGCATTTAAGACTGGCTCTAAATATTGCTTAATCTCAGCTACAGTCAATAGACTTGGTACTCCAAGATAAGAGTGATTTAGTGGAATGTAATAACCACTCTTCTCTTTAAAGGAAAGAGACATACCTACTATAGAGCAATCATTAGTTGTAAGGGAGGTGGTCTCGGTATCTAATGCAACAGTCTTTGCAAGACTAATCTCTTTACAAAGCTCTTGTAGTTTTTCAACAGTTGTAACTAGCTCATAGACACTACCATCTTTTTGGTAGTCACTAAGATCACTTTGCACTTCTTCATTTCGATATAAATGAGCTTCAATATTCTCTTGAAGAGCAGTGTTGTCACTAGAGCTTTGAGTATTAACAGGATCTTGATACTTATCAATTTCTTGTAATAACTTTTTAAACTCAAGCTCAGTAAAGATTTGGGTTAAGGCGACTTTATCCATACGAGGGAAATCTAATTCTTGTAAAGATAAAGGTAGTTCCACATCTGTTTTAATAGTTGCTAACTGATAGGACAATCTAATTAAATCAATAGACTCTTCGTATTTTGCTGCTAAAGTCTTAGCACCACGAATTGGCAAGGTAGCAATTTCGTCTTTACGCTTTAAGATATCCTCAATACCACCTAGAGCATTGATAAGACCTACTGCTGTTTTATCACCACAACCTGCCATGCCAGGAATGTTGTCAGAGGAATCACCTTTTAAGGCTAAAAAATCAATAATGTATTCTGGTGCTACACCAAACTTTTGAGCAACGCCTTCCTTATCAAGGAAAGTCTCTTTCATGGAGTCATATAAAATTACATTATCATCAACAAGCTGAGCTAAATCCTTATCGCCAGTACAGATAATAGTCTTTAAATTGTCAGCACTTGCAAGCTTAGCGTAAGTACCTAACACGTCGTCAGCTTCTACCCCTTCTACTTGAACTAAAGGAAAACCTAAGGCTTTGACAATTTTATGTACATACTCTACCTGAACTTTTAAATCCTCAGGCATTGGTGGTCGATTTGCTTTGTACTCTGAGTACATTTGAGCTCTAAAAGACTTACCTTTAGCATCAAAAACTACAATAAATTTAGAGCCAGCAAACTTATTAAGTAGGCTTTGCATCATCTTAGTTATGATTAAAGACACGCCGGTAGGAATACCTTTTGAATTTGTAAAATTCTGACGTGAGACGTGGTAGGCACGATATAAGAAAGAAGATCCATCAACTAAGATTAAAGGACTATTTGTCATATACAACTCAAAACATAAAGATAAACTGTCTTCATTATATTAAATGCAGAAGGTTTGTGCTTAGCAAAATTTAAAAGTTGTAAAAGCAAAACTAAGTTTTGAGAAGTCGCACATCTAAAAGCGCTAAGTGCTAAAATACTCAAACTTTTGGCGTAAAACCACTTGGTTTTACATTTGTTTTACTTAATCCTGAAACGAAAATTATGAATTATTTTTCTTTCCCTTTAAAAAAGCTTTGGTTTGCACATACTTTCATTATTGTCCTTAGCAATTATGCGGTACAAATTCCGCTTACCATTGGCTTTATTGATACAACACTAGGTACTTTTACCTATCCATTTATCTTTTTAACCACAGATCTTACTGTTAGAATTTTTAATCAGCATAATGCAAGACGTGTGGTTTTCTTGGCCACCCTGCCAGGACTTGTAATCTCCTACTTTGTAGGAACCTTGTTTGAACATGGAATTTATCAAGGATTATCTTCCTTAAATGAATTCTCAATGTTCGTTTTTAGAATTACTGTAGCCTCACTTGCTGCCTACGTTTTTGGTCAACTAGCGGACATTTTAGTTTTCCAAAGATTAAGAAAATTAAAACACTGGTGGCCAGCTCCTATTGCATCCTCTATTTTTGGAAATTTAATTGATACCTTTGTGTTCTTCTTTATTGCCTTCTATCAATGTAATGATGCTTTTATGGCTGAACACTGGTTTGAAATTGGTGTCGTAGACTATGTAGTAAAGATCCTTGCTAACTTATCAATCTTTGTACCTGCTTACGGTTTACTACTAAAGTATTTAACTTCAAAATTCACCAATATTTAATTTCATACCTATTACCTTAAGCCTCTAACGTAGTTATTGGCTTATTGTGAATAATAGAATTAACCAGAAGGATCATGTCCTTCAATTTTAAAGCATCTCTA
>CACZXZ010000036.1 GCA_902785325.1 uncultured Succinivibrio sp.
TTACCGTAGGTGCCTAATCAAGATCATGTTTTTAAAGAGCTACTGAGCCGTTAAGAATCAGTATTTGATTAAATTTTTAAAGTTGGAAACTTAAGTTAGATATTTATTCTTATAGTTTCTGACATAAATGTTTATGAGCACTTCTAGCTCACAGTAATTTGAAATACTCTTTGAGATAGTATCCATAACTTTGAACAAAGAATCATCATCGATACCAATTATCTCTCTTTTCCTTTCATCAAGTCCAAAGAGGAGCTTTCCTCCATTAGTATTGGCAAAAGCCACAACAGTTTTAAGGTAATCGTTGTTCTCATAAGAGCAAATTTGGCAATTCATATCAGAGGATTCTTCTTCAAGAAGAAAATCAAAATCTTTCATATTCATTTCTCAATATCAATTTTTTAATAAGGTAAGTGCTCATAACTCAAAAGCTTAAGTAAAGCAGAATGCTAAATGTTAATTTACTCTAGCATTCATACCTTTAACAATCGTTCAAAAAAATAAATTTTGCAAGATAAGTGATCTAGTAATGCACGTTGCAATTAAATTTCCTTTATGGCAATAAAAATGAGATAATAGCAAGTTATCTGTAATTTAAACTTTGGACATGAAGTCCTTTTGTATACTGGTATATATCGATGGACAAGTTAGAAGAAGCCAAATTAAATGGCGTAAACGCAGCAAATAATGCAAAAGATTTACAAGAATTAGATGCTGTAAGAGTTAATTTTTTAGGTAAGAAAGGCGAATTTGCAGCTTTCATGCAAGAGCTAGGTAAATTATCAGCTCAAGAGCGCCCTATACGTGGTGCTATCATCAATGAAGCAAAGCAAGCCGTAGTTGCAGCTATTGAAGAGCGTCGTGCTCAAATTGAAAATGCAGCTTTAGCAGAAAAATTATCTAAAGAAACTGTAGATATTTCTTTACCTGGAAGATCAAATCCAATTGGTAATGAGCATCCAATTAGTCGCACCATTGAAAGAATCAAAGAGATCTTTGGTTCAATGGGCTTTAGCGTAGTTGGTGGTCCTGAGATTGAAGACGATTACCACAATTTCGATGCTTTAAATTTACCACCAAATCACCCAGCTCGTTCTTCACAAGATACTTTCACTGTAGAAAATGGTCTATTACTACGTTCTCAGACCTCCTCTGTACAGGTAAGAACCATGGAGACTCAAAAGCCTCCTATCAGAATTATTGCTCCAGGTAGAGTATATCGTAACGACTACGATATGACTCATACTCCTATGTTCCACCAAGTAGAAGGTTTATTAGTTGAAGAACACACTTCTTTTGCAGAGCTTAAGGGTGTTTTAAATGAGTTTTTATTAAAGTTCTTTGAAGAAGAATTAGAAGTTCGCTTCCGTCCTTCATTCTTCCCATTCACAGAGCCTTCAGCTGAAGTTGATTTACGCAGAAAAGGCGGTAAGTGGCTTGAAGTATTAGGTTGCGGTATGGTGCACCCAAATGTATTACGTAACGTAGGTATTGATACTGACAAATATGTTGGTTATGCCTTTGGTATGGGCGTTGAACGCTTAACCATGTTACGTTATGGCGTAAATGATTTACGTGCATTCTTTGAGAATGACTTACGTTTCTTAAAACAATTTGCCTAATACATAAGAAGTGGATAGTAAAAATGATTTTTAATAAACAATGGATTGATGAGTGGGTTGATAACAACCTAAGTGCTGAAGAATTGTCAGACAAAATCACTATGGCAGGTCTTGAAGTAGACAGCGTAAGTGATGTTGCAGATAACTTTGATAAAGTTGTTGTAGGTAAAGTATTAGAGTGTGTTCCACATCCAGATTCTGACCATATGCACGTAACTAAAGTTGATGCAGGCACTGGTGAGATTTTCCAAATTGTTTGTGGTGCTCCAAATTGCCGTGAAGGTTTAAAGGTTTGTGTATCTTTAATCGGTGCACATGTTAACGGCATTACCATTAAAAAGGCAAAACTTCGTGGTGTAGAATCTAACGGTATGCTTTGCTCTTACAAAGAGCTAGGTATGGCTGAAGAGTCAAATGGTATCATCGAGTTACCTGAAGATGCCCCTCTTGGTATGGATGTACGTGAGTACTTTAAGTTAAATGATAAAGTAATTGACGTAGATTTAACCTCTAACCGTCCTGACTGCTTAGGTATTTGTGGTATTGCTCGCGAAGTTGCAGTTTTATTAAATAAAGAGTGCAAGTATCCAGTAATTGAGCCTGTAAAGCCAACTATTGATGATATCTTCCCAGTTGAAGTCGAAGATAAACAAGGTTGTCCTCGTTATCTTGATAGAGTAATTCGTGGTGTAAATCAAAAGGCTGTAACCCCACTTTGGATGGTTGAGAAATTACGTCGTTGTGGAATCCGCTCTGTATCTCCTATCGTGGATGTAACTAACTACGTGATGTTAGAGTTTAGCCAACCTTTACACTCTTTTGATTTAAACAAGTTAAAAGATAAGATTGTAGTAAGAAAAGCTCATCAAGACGAGAAGATGACTGTGTTATCAGGTGAAGAGCTAAAGCTTAATGCAAATACTCTTCTGATTACTGATGCTACAGGTCCTGTAGCTTTAGCTGGTATCTTTGGTGGTCTAAATTCAGGTATTGATGAGAACACTACTGATGTGTTGTTAGAGTCTGCTTTCTTCAGTCCTGATGCAATTAAAGGTAGAGCACGTAGCTACGGTTTAGATACTGATGCTTCTCACCGTTTTGAGCGCGGTGTAGATCATGACAATCAACGTCGTGCTATGGAAAGAGCTACTGCTTTGTTAATTGAAATTGCAGGTGGCAAGGCAGGTCCTATCAACGAAGTTGTTTCAGAGCAAGATCTTCCAAAACACGAGCCTATTACTTTACGTATGACAAAACTTGCTAAAGTTTTAGGTCAAGAAATCGATGAGAACACTGTATTTAACATCTTAAAGAACTTAGAGTTAAATCCAGTTAAAGTAGATGGTGGCTTTACTTGCGTATCTCCAAGCTTTAGATTTGATATCGCTATTGAAGAAGATCTAATCGAGGAAGTTGCTCGTATTTATGGTTACGACAACATCAAGAACGCAACTCCTGTAAGTGAACTTTACATGGTTCATGAAAAAGAAGAAGTAGTTTTAGATAAAGATATTAAGAATGCTCTAGTATCTGTAGGCTACAACGAAGCTATTACTTACTCCTTTACTGATCCTAAGGTATTAAAAGAGTTCTCAGACATCAAACCATTGATGTTAAATACTCCTATTTCACCTGAATTGTCAGCAATGCGTACTAGCTTACTAGCTGGTTTATCTATTGTAGCTAAGTACAATGCTAACCGTCAGCAGCGTTCTGTACGTTTATTTGAGCAAGGCTTACGTTACATCATTGATGAGAAAGCAGAAAACGGTGTGTCACAAGTACCTATGGTTGCAGGTATTAGTGTAGGTGATATCTGTGACGAGTCATGGACTGCTAAGACCAGATCTGTAGACTTCTTTGATATCAAAGCTGATGTTGAAGCATTATTAAATGTTACTGTAAATAAGGATGCTTTCAGCGTTCAAAGAACTACTGAGAAATTCTTACACCCAGGTCAAGGTGCTGATCTTTACAAAGATGGTGTAAAGGTAGGTTACTTTGGTATGTTACATCCAACCACTCAAAAAGCATTAGGCTTTAAGCAAAAGGTTGGTGTATTTGAGATTTTACGTAGTGCTATTGAGACTAGGGTAGTACCAAGCTACCATGCAATCTCAAAATTCCCTTCAGTACGTAGAGATTTTGCTTTTGTAATTGACAAGTCAGTTGCTGTAAATGATTTAATCACTTTAATTAAGCAGGTAGGCGGCGCTTTAGTTCAAGATGTTAAGATATTTGACGTCTTTGAGGATGCTTCTTTAGGTGATAAGCACTCTGTAGCTTTAGGCGTAATTGCACAAGCTGTAGAGCGTACTCTAGAAGATACTGAAGTTGATACTTTAGCAACAACAATTGTTGAGGCTGCTAAAGAGAAGTTTGGTGCTGTTTTACGTTCATAGGTGATCTGTATGGCAAGTGAAGGCAATATGACCTCCTTAGAGGAAAAATTAACAAACCTTGAAGAGTTGACTAAAAAACTTGAACAAGGCAATTTGCCTATTGATGAGGCTATTGCTCTTTACAGTCAAGGTATGGAACTTGCAGTTTCTTGCAAGAAAAATCTTGATGAAATGTCTTTAAAGCTTACAGTAGCACGTGAAAAAGCTACTAAAGCTTTAAATGGTGATGAAGCATAACTTTAAAGGTATTGTTGTGGATTTAAAAGAATTTGCACCAAAGGTAGTTAAAAGAGTTAACTCTTTTATGGAGAACTACCTAAATAGTTTAGATAATGCAGCACCTAATTTAAAAGCTGCAATGTCTTATGGCTTGTTGTTAGGTGGTAAGAGAGCTAGACCTTTACTAGTGTATGCTACAGGAAAAGCTTTTGGTCAAAGTGATGACAAACTAGACTATGCTGCCGCGGCTATTGAATGTGTGCATGCGTATTCTTTAATTCATGACGATATGCCTGAGATGGACAATGACAAATTACGTCGTGGTCATGAGACCGTACATGTAAAGTTCTCTCAAACTCAGGCCCTTTTAGCAGGTGATGCACTACAAACTTTAGCTTTTGAGATTTTGTCTGACCAAAACTCCCAATTGTCAGATAAAACCGTGGCTACCTTAACTCGTATTTTAGCAACTAAAGCAGGTTACTCAGGTATGTGTGGTGGGCAAGCCATTGATCTTGATTCTGAAGGTAAACATATTCCACTTGAGAGCCTAAAGCTTTTGCATTCTAAAAAGACAGGAGCTTTGATTAGAGCTGCTGTGTTAATGGGCGCTTATGCTAGTGAGAGAGCAACTAGTGAAGAAATTGCTATCTTAGATGAGTATGCTACAAAAGTAGGTTTAGCTTTCCAAGTTTGGGATGATGTCTTAGATGTCATCGGTGATACTAAAGTAATGGGTAAGACCCAAGGTGCGGACATTAGCCTTGATAAGAGTACATATCCATCCTTAATGGGAATTGAAAAAGCACAACAATACGCTAAAGATTGTGCTAAAGAAGCGATTGAAGTAGTATCTAAGTTAAATGCAGATACTAGCCTTTTAGAGCAATTTGCCTTATTTACTGTTACTAGAGATCATTAGGATTGTGAGTAAAGTTTTAACCCCATTATTAGATACTATTAAAACCACAGACGATTTAAGACGTTTACCTGTAAGTGAACTTGATAATCTGTGTGCTGAGATCCGCTCTTATCTTATTGATTCAGTAAGTAAAACTGCAGGTCACTTATCCTCAGGCTTAGCTGTAGTAGAGCTTACTACTGCTTTGCACTATGTCTTTGATACTCCTAACGACAAGATAGTCTGGGATGTAGGCCATCAGTCTTATCCTCATAAGATTTTAACTGGGCACAAAGAGGAGCTTAAAACCATTCGTCATAAGGATGGTTTGCATGCTTTTATTTGGAGAAATGAAACTCCCTATGATTTGTTATCTACAGGCCATGCTTCAACCTCCATTGGCTCTGCTTTAGGATTAGCTGTAGCTCAAAAGCAATTAGGTACCCATAAAAAAGTGGTAGCTGTAATTGGTGATGGAGCTATGTCTGGTGGTTGTGCTTATGAAGGGATTAACTTAGCAGGTTCAACTAAAGATGTAGATTTAATCGTTATCTTAAATGATAACGAAATGAGTATTTCTAAAAATGTAGGCTCTTTATCTCAATATTTAGCTAGCATTATCACAAATCCTTATTATGTAAAGTTTATTGAAGGTGGCAGAAAAGTTTTAGAGAACCTACCTTCCTTAAAACAATTAGCTGAAAAAGCTCAAGAGCACGTAAAAGGCATGATTATGCCTGGTACTTTCTTTGAGGAGTTAGGCTTTAACTACATTGGACCAATTGATGGTCACGATATTGGAAATTTAGTCTCTATCTTACAAAATGTTAAAAAGATAGGTGGCTTGCAATTAGTACATGTCGTAACTAAAAAAGGTAAAGGCTATAAACCAGCCGAGCTTGATCCTACTTTATATCATGGAGTTCCAACCTTCGATCCTGAAGTTGGTATCCAAGCTAAAGCTCCAAGTCAGAGTATTTCTTACTCAGATGGCTTTGGTAAATGGCTTTGCACTCAAGCACAAGCTGACAAAAATCTTATTGGCATCACTCCTGCTATGACCACAGGATCAGGTATGAGTGAGTTTGCAGATAAATTCAAAGACAGATTCTTTGATGTTGGTATTGCTGAGCAAAACGCCCTAGTGTTTGCCTCAGGCTTAGCTGCAGGTGGCATGCATCCTGTAGTATCAATCTATTCTACTTTCTTACAAAGAGCCTATGATGGTTTAATCCATGATATGGCGATTCAGAATTTGCCAATTGTAGTTTGTATTGATAGAGCAGGTATTGTAGGTCCTGATGGTCCAACCCATCAAGGTATCTTTGATATCGCTTTTACAAGATGTATTCCAAATCTAATCATCATGACCCCATCAGATTTAAAAGAGCAGTATTTAATGCTAAATACCGCTTATAAATCTAATAAGCCAGCTCTAGTAAGATATGAGCGCGGTTGTGATGATACAGATATCAGTGCTTTGACACTTGAGAATACAATAGAGATTGGCAAGTCTAAAGTTCTAAATGAAGGTCGTGATATCGCCATCTTAGCTTTTGGCTCTATTGCTAAAAAACTAATGCCAACTTGTGTAAAGCAGCACGTAACCTTAGTGGATATGCGCTTTGTAAAACCTCTAGATAGAGAACTTATTGAAAAGGTTTCTAAAACTCATAAAGTTCTAATTACCGTCGAAGAAGGTGTAATTGAAGGCGGTATAGGTCAGGAAGTTTGTCTTGAGGCTATAGCACATAATCAAAGTCTTAAGACTAAGTGCTTAGGTATTAAAGATCAATTTATTATGGAAGGTACTCGAGAGCAATTGCTGCAAGAGCAAGGCTTAGATGTTGAGAGTATTGAAAAGATCATTTTAGAGCATAAGGAATAAAAGATGCCATCATTTGATATTGTATCAAAACTTAAAAAAGACGAAGTTCAAAACGCTGTGGATAACGCTAACCGTGAGTTACAAACACGCTATGACTTCCGTGGTGTAGAAGCTTCTTATAACTTTGATAAAGCAAAGTGTGAGGTTAAGCTTGAAGCTTCAGAGGACTTCCAAATCCAGCAGATGGATGACATCTTAAGACAAAAACTTATCAAGAGAAACATTGAAGCTACTAGTGCAAGCTTTGGTGAGACTACAAGATCTGGTAAGAAATCTATTCAAACAGTTACTTTTAAAGACGGTATTGATAAAGATTTAGCTAAAAAGATCATTAAAATCATTAAAGATGCTAAGTTAAAAGTTGATGCTAAAATCAATGAAGACACTGTAAGAGTAACTGGTAAGAAAAAAGACGATTTACAAGCTACTATCGCTCTAGTGCGCTCAAGCAAGATTGAGCAACCACTTCAATACGAGAACTTTAGAGACTAGTATTAGTAAAAGTGGAAAGCGCAACAGTAAGTAGAGTTAAACATACTAAAAACCTTTTACGGGAGGTTTTTAGTATCAAAATGGGCATCTGCCTAGTCTTAGGTTTTGCCTCTGGCATGCCATTGTTTGTAATTCTAACTTTGCTGGGAGCTTTTTTAAGAGATCTGGGTGTTAATTTAAAGGAGATAGGTCTTTTCTCCTTGTGCATGTTTCCCTACACTTGGAAATTTGTATGGGCACCATTAGTTGATAGATATAATCTCTTTAAATTAGGTCGCAGAAGAAGCTGGCTTATACTCTCTCAACTTTTAGTCTTTTCATCAATCCTAATCTTAGGTGCTTTTAATCCATTAAAGTATCTTTATATCATTGCGATAGTCTGTTTTATCTTATCTTTTGCCTCTGCCACTCAAGACATTGTAATCGATGCCTATAGACGAGAGATTTTAGATGATAATGAGCTAGGCCTTGGTAATTCTTTGTTTATCTCTTCCTACAGAGTTGCAGGTTTAGTCCCTGGTGGTATTTCTTTAATCTTAGCTGATTTCATGGGCTGGACTGAGGTCTTTGTAGTTACCTCAATCTTTATGCTCCCATGTTTGTTAGTTACTATCTTTTTAAAAGAGCCTAAAGTTTGTAATACTCCAAGAACACTAAGAGCAGCTATAACAGAGCCTTTTTTAGAGTTCGTAAAAAGAAAGGGCTTAAAGCATTTATTGTTAATTGTAGCTTTTGTCTTTTTCTATAAATTAGGCGACTCTATGGCTACCGCTTTAGCTACCCCTTTTTATATTGATTTAGGCTACTCATTAAAGACCATTGGAATTGTTGCAAAAAACGCAGGTCTTTGGTCGATGATCATAGGTGGTATTTTAGGTGGCATGATCATGCTAAAAACTGGCATTAATAAAGCCCTTTGGATCTTTGGTTTTGGTCAGCTTATCACCATCTTAGGTTTTGTACTATTAGCCTACGTAAAAAATTCTACAGGGAATACCCCAAGTATTCTACTTTTTGTGTTGGTGATTGTAGCTGAGTTTTTAGGCGCAGGCTTAGGTACAGCAGCCTTTGTATCTTTTATTGCCTCAACTACTAATAAAGCCTATACAGCCACCCAATTTGCGCTTTTAACCTCCTTATCAGCAGTACCAAGAACTTTTTGTAATGCAACTACAGGCTTTATCGTAGAGTCTCTAGGCTGGCAAAACTTTTTTGTATTCTGCACTATCCTTGCTGTCCCTGGTATGTT
The DNA here is from genome assembly GCA_902785325.1 of uncultured Succinivibrio sp. Lineage (GTDB taxonomy): Bacteria > Pseudomonadota > Gammaproteobacteria > Enterobacterales > Succinivibrionaceae > Succinivibrio. Next base: position 8,774 of record CACZXZ010000036.1, read on the forward strand.
ACTGCTTTTGAAGGTTGCGCCATTTAGGGAAAATAAAGAAAGCTAAGAACACCTAAAATTTAAAATCCTAAATCAAACTCTAAAAGAGCAGAGTAGTAGACAAAATAGCTTATCCACCCTTCACAAAATACTTACCTTTAAGGTTTAATTTGGTGCGTTTTAAATATACTTACCTGCTCCTTTTGTAAACGTTTGAAAAAATTCTGGTTAAAAACATCTCATTTGTAAGACTAAACTCTAACATTTTAGATTTTTAGCTAAAAACTTTTTAACATCGTTAGAAAACTAAGCCTTTTAATGATAAAATTTAAGGTTGAACAAAACTTGCCATTAAGTTAATCGACTTTTGTGTCCTGATGCATAAAAGTTGATTGTCTTTTTAGTAAGTAAGGTATTGGAGATTTCTCCTTAAATTTAATTTATTGGAACCGTCTATGATTAACATCAAAAAAGGATTGGATCTGCCTATTGGCGGCAAGCCTGAACAGATGGTGAGTGATAGCCCTGCAATTAAGCATGTAGCTTTAATTAGCTCTGATTATGCAGGTCTTCGTCCATCAATGTCTGTTGAAGCTGGTCAAAAAGTCAAAAAAGGTCAGGTTCTCTTTGAAGATAAGAAAAATCCTGGATCACGTTACACCGCTCCTGCTGCAGGTACTGTAGTAGCTATTAACCGTGGTGAGAGACGTGCATTCCAGTCTTTGGTTATTGAAGTAGATCCTAACGGTGAAAGCGTTGAGTTTAAAAAGACTCCTGCTGATAAGTTGTTAGATCTTTCATCTAAAGAAGTAATTGATCAATTAGTAGAATCTGGTATGTGGACAGCTTTCCGTACTCGTCCATATGATAAAGTACCTACAATTGGCACATTACCTCATTCCATCTTTGTTACCGCAATCGATACAAATCCACTTGCTGCAGATCCAAAAGTAATCATTGATGCGCAAGCTGAGGCTTTTGCAAATGGTCTTAAGGTGTTAAGCCGCATTGGCGATTTCAAAGTTTATGTATGTAAGGGCAACTATGAGTTACCTAAAGTAACTGCACCTAACGTACAAGAAGAAACCTTTACAGGTCACCACCCTGCAGGTCTAGCTGGTGTTCATATTCACACACTAGATCCAGTTGGTGAGAACAAGACTGTATGGCACATCGGCTATCAAGATGTTATCGCTTTAGGTCACCTATTTGTTGAAGGTGAGTTCTACAACAAGCGCGTAATTTCTCTGGCAGGTCCTATGGTTAAAAAGCCTCGTTTAATCGAGACTGTTCTAGGTGCTAGCGTTGCTGAGATTGCACAAGGTCAAACTGAGAAGTCAGAAAATGGCGTACGTGTAATTTCTGGTACTGTACTATGGGGTAACACTGCAGTAGGTCCATTTGCTTACTTAGGTCGTTATCACTTAGGTGTTGCAGCTCTAGAAGAAGGCACAAAGAACGAATTCTTCTTAGTAAACTGGATGGGTTTAGGTACACACCGTCATTCAGCTACTAGAACATGCCTAGCAAACTTCATTAAGCCTAAGACTTACACCTTTAATACTGCATTAAATGGTGGTCCACGTTCTATCATGCCAATTGGCTGTTACGATCAAGTTTTAGCTCCATATGATGTGGAAGGTACAATGCTAGTTCGTGCAATTGATATCAATGATACCGATCAAGCAAAACTACTTGGTATCTTAGAGTTGGCAGAAGAAGATTTAGCTTTAGCAACTTATGTATGCCCAGGCAAAAATGACTTCGGTCCTTTGATCCGCAGAAGCCTAACTAAGATCGAAGTGGAGGGTTAATAAGTGTTAGATTTTCTAAAGAAGTTCTCTCTACTATTTACAAAGGGTGGCCTATTATCATGGTTCTATCCTTTATATGAGGGTACATTTACATTTTTATATAGCTCAGGCCGTGTAACTACCGGTAGAACTCATGTTCGTGATTTCTCTGATTTAAAGAGAATTATGATCATCGTTTGGGCTGCTGTATTTCCTGCTATGTTCTATGGTTGGTACAACATTGGTAACCAAACCATTATGGCAATTGCTTCATTGCCAAATGCACAGGAAATTGCAACTACTAGCTACAGCTTACTAAGTGGTGATTGGCACTATGCTTTAGCACAACTTTTAGGCGCAAGCTTAGGCTCAGATGCTGGCATCTATTCTATGATGGTAATTGGTGCAGTTTATTTCTTACCAATTTACATCGTAGTATTTGCTGTAGGTGGTTTCTGGGAAGTTCTATTTTGTATCGTTCACCACAAAGAAATTAACGAAGGTTTCTTTGTTACTTCTATCGTATTTGCACTAGTAGTACCTGCAACTATGCCACTATGGCAAGCTGCTTTAGGTATTTCTTTTGGTGTAGTAATCGGTAAGGAAGTATTCGGTGGTACTGGTAGAAACTTTGTAAACCCAGCATTATGCGGTCGTGCATTCCTATTCTTTGCATACCCAGCTTCAATCTCTGGTACTAATTGTTGGGTTCCAGTAGATGGTTTCTCAGGTGCAACTCCACTTGCTCAATGGGCAGAAGGTGGTCTATCTGCACTTAAAGACACCGCTGGCAACACCATCAACTGGATGGATGCATTCATAGGTAATATTCCAGGTTCAATTGGTGAAGGCTCAACCCTAATGATCTTAGTGGGTGCTCTAATTATCCTAACCACAGGCGTAGCTTCACTACGTATTATGGTTGGTATCTTAATTGGTGCTTTCCTAACTGCAACCTTATTCAACTACATTGGCTCAGAGACCAACAACATGTTCTCAATGCCATTTGAGTGGCACGCTGTATTAGGTGGTTTTGCTTTTGGTACTGTATTTATGGCAACCGATCCTGTATCAAGTTCATTTACCTCAAAGGGCAAGTGGGCATTTGGTATCTTAATCGGTGTAATGGTAATTCTAATCCGTACCGTAAACCCAGCTTACCCAGAAGGTATGATGCTTGCAATTCTATTTGCTAACTGCTTTGCACCATTATTCGATTACCTAGCAACCAAGCGTAATATTAAGAGGAGACTAGCCCGTGTCCAAGCTTAATAAAGACTCCGTATTAGGTACCTTTGTTATTATTGTTACCTTCTGCTTAGTTTGCTCTGTATTAGTATCATCAGCTGTAGTAGCACTTGATCCTTTCAAGACCGCTGCTGTTGCAAATGATCGTCAGGTAAACATTCTTAAAGTATCAGGCTTTGAAGTAGAAGATTCTGTAGCAAAGACCTTCGCAAAGCACATTGAAGCTCACCTAATTGAGGTGGACACCGGTGCTTTAGCTGATGACGTTGTAAGTAAAGATCAAATCGAAGGTTACAACTTCGCATCTTTAGCTAAGAAACCACAAACATCTGTAAAAATCGCAAAAGACAAGGATGTTGCAGGTATCTTAACTCACTCAAAGTACATGCCTATCTACTTTGCAAAAGATGACAATGGTCAAGTTACTCGTGTAATTCTACCTTTCTATGGTCAAGCTCTATGGTCAACAGTGTATGGCTATGTAGCAATTTCACCTGAGGATGCTAACACTATTTTAGGTGTTACCTTCTACTCTCACGGTGAGACCCCAGGTTTAGGTGGTGAGATTGACAATCCACGTTGGCAAGCTCTATGGGTTAACAAGAAGTTAACTGATGAGTCTGGTGCTTATAAGTTCCAGATCACCAAGAATGCAGCTGATCAGAACTTTGATATCGATGCATTATCTGGTGCTACCTTAACTTCTAATGGCGTAAACAACACTGCAGCTTACTGGCTAGGTGATGCTTACAAGCCTTTCTTAGAAAAGCTAAAAAATGGAGAGATTACTAAATGAGTAATAAAGGTCCTAGCTTAAAGGAAACTTTCCTAACTCCTATCATTGCAAATAACCCTGTAATGATTCAGGTTTTAGGTATTTGTTCTTCCTTAGCTGTTACCTCCAGCATGAAGACTGCATTCGTTATGGGTCTATCAGTTACCGCTGTATGTGCAATTGCAAACTTAGTAATTTCAATTGTACGTAACTATATCCCTAACTCTGTACGTATTATTGCTCAGATGACAGTTATTGCATCATTGGTAATTTTAGTTGATCAGATCTTAAAGGCTTTTGCTTACGATCTATCAAAGCAATTATCAGTGTATGTTGGTTTGATTATTACTAACTGTATTGTTATGGGTAGAACCGAAGGCTTTGCACTTAAGTCAAAACCACTACCATCTTTATTAGACGGTTTAGGCAATGGCTTAGGTTACATGCTAGTTCTATGCGTTGTAGCTACCATCCGTGAAGTATTCGGCTCTGGTACCTGGTTTGGCATGACTGTATTACAGTCTGTAAACAATGGCGGTTGGTATGTTCCATGTGGTTTACTAGTAATGCCACCTTGTGCATTCTTCTTAGTAGGTCTTTTAATCTGGGTTGTAAAAACCTTCCGTAAAGATTTACAAGAGCCACTTGAGTATGATACCCATAGGGAGGATTACTAATAATGTTAGAGCATTATATTTCTCTCTTCATTAAGAGTGTCTTTGTTGAGAACATGGCTTTAGCCTTCTTCTTAGGTATGTGTACCTTCTTAGCTGTGTCTAAGAAAGTATCAACCTCAGCAGGTTTAGGTGCAGCCGTTATCATGGTTCAGTTACTTGCAGTTCCTGTAAATAACTTAATCAATACTTATATTTTAAAACCTGATGCATTAGTAACTGGCTTAGATTTATCTTTCTTAAGCTTCATTACTTATATCGGTGTTATCGCAGCTTTAGTGCAAATTCTAGAAATCTTCCTAGACAAGTACGTACCATCCTTGTACGCAGCACTAGGTATTTTCTTACCATTGATCACTGTAAACTGCGTTATCTTCGCAGGTGTATCCTTCATGGTTCAACGTGAGTACAACTTCGCTGAATCTGTAGTATATGCATTAGGCTCTGGTTCATCATGGGCTTTAGCTATCATTGTTCTTGCAGCTATTAACGAGAAGTTAAAGTATGCAAGTGCACCAGCAGGCCTTCGTGGTTTACCTTTAACCTTTATCACAGCAGGCTTGATGGCAATTGCCTTCATGTCCTTCTCTGGTATTCAGTTATAAGGGGGATACATGTTTACTATTGTATCTGGTGTGATTATGTTCGTTGCTATCGTAGTTATCTTGGTAGCATTGATCTTAGTTGCTAGAAAGTTCTTAGTACAATCTGGCGACATTACTATGGGCGTTAATGGCGATCCTAAGCTTGCTATGAAGTGTCCTGCAGGTGGTAAGTTATTAAATAACTTATCAGAAAAGGGTATCTTCGTATCATCAGCTTGCGGTGGTCGTGGTGCTTGCGGTCAATGTAAAGTTAAGGTAACCAAAGGTGGCGGTAACGTATTACCTATTGAGTACTCACACTTTAGCAAAAAAGAGATTAAAGAAGGCTGGCGTCTTGCTTGTCAGGTAACTGTTAAGAACGATTGCGAAATCGAATTACCTGCATCAGTATTCGGCGTTAAGAAGTGGGAATGTGAGGTTATTTCTAACCATAACGTTGCTACCTTCATTAAAGAGTTAAGACTACGTATTCCAGAGGGAGAGGAAGTTCCATTCCGCGCTGGTGGTTATATCCAGATTGAAGCTCCTGCTCATACTGTAAAGTATTCAGACTTTGACATTGAGCCTCAATACATTGGCGCTTTCAAGCACTTTGGTTTTGATAAGCTAGTATCAAAGGTAGATACTCCAACCATCAGAGCTTACTCTATGGCTAACTACCCAGGTGAGAAAGGTCTTATCATGTTGAACGTACGTATTGCTACACCTCCATTTAGCAATCCATCAGCTCCTCCAGGAATCATGTCCTCCTACATTTGGAGCTTAAAGCCTGGTGATAAGGTAACTATTTCAGGTCCATTCGGTGAGTTCTTTGCTCGCGATACCGACAATGAAATGGTATTCATCGGTGGTGGTGCAGGTATGGCTCCTATGCGTTCACATATCTTTGATCAGCTAAAGAGATTAAATTCAAAGCGTAAGATTTCTTTCTGGTACGGTGCACGTTCCTTAAACGAAGTATTCTATGCTGATGAGTTCGATCAATTAGCTAAAGAGCATCCAAACTTCACATGGCACTTAGCATTATCTGATCCTCAACCTGAAGATCATTGGACTGGTTTAACAGGCTTTATTGCTAACGTTCTATACGAGCAGTACTTACGTGATCACAAGAATCCTGAAGACGTTGAGTACTACATGTGTGGTCCTCCAATGATGTCTAAGTCAGCTGTTGATATGTTACATTCACTAGGTGTTGAAGACGAGAACATCTTATTCGATAACTTTGGTGGTTAGTAACTAACAATCAATGGGAAAAGGGGAGCATTTGCTCCCCTTTTTGCGTGTCTGATTACAGAAAACAAACTTTTACAAGGAAAGAAGTTAAATCTTTGATATGATTAGGATAATTAAGAATTATTCAACTTTAGGTAAAAAGTATCACCTTTGTTGAATTGCCTAAAAAAAGTGTGTGAAGAAATAAGTATGTTGAAAGAGTTACCAGATTCAAATTCTCGATTTTTATCAATTAGAACAGAAGATCTTGTTTATATTGATAAAACTCGTTTTATTGAAAAATACGAGAACTTAAAGAAGTCAGTATCCTTGCTTTTAAGACCTCGTAGATTTGGAAAGACTCTGTTTACTGAAATTCTGTTTTATTACTATGATGTAGCTTCTAAAGAACTGTCTGAAAAGTTATTTAAAGGCACTTACATTCATGATAATCCTACATCTCTAAAAAGCTCCTTTGCGGTTCTACGCTTTGATTTTTCAGGATTTCAGACTAATTATGAATTATTAAACAGTGATTTAAAAACTGTTATTGGTATCTTTAAAACTAAGATAATTGCGGGTATTTTAGATTTTTATACTAGGTATCCTAATTACATACCCTTCTACATTCATGAGTATGCAGATAAGAGAAAAATTAAAGCATTAGCAGCTATTAGAAGTTACTATTCTCAAAATGAAAAATTTCCTACATCGTCCATGATTATTGAGGATTTTTTCTTATCCATAAAAGAGAATGAATTTCCTTATAAAATCATGCTGATCATTGATGAATATGACAATTTCACTAATGATATTTTAACTAGGGACAAAAATACCTTTGTTGAGGTTGTAAATAAACAAAGTGAAATGGGAGCATTCTATGGAAATATTCGCTCTTATCATCAAGCAGGGATCCTTGATAGAGTATTTATCACAGGTATTCTTCCTATCACCATGGATACGATGATCTCTGGTTTTGTCTCAAGTAAAATCTCACAAGATCCAAATATTAATGAGCTTGCAGGATTTACTGACGATGAGGTGTTAGAGTTATTAGGTGAAACAGTAGACTTTAATAAATGTAGTTTTACACCTAAAGATCTGCAAAATACCATGAAAGAGTGGTTTAATGGCTACAGGTTTGCAGAAGTAGCTGATAAAACAGTCTATAACTCAACCTTATGCTTAAATTTTGTTCAAAACATTCAAAATAATCCTACAAGAGATCCTGAATTAACTACCTCATCAAATATGGATATAAGTTTTGATAAGTTAGTTGGATTCTTAAAATTGCTTCGCGAAGACGATAGAAATCTAATTTTAGACTCAGTAGCAAAAGAAAAACCTATAAAGTTTACTATTCCAGATTCAATTAAGATTGATAATACAGATAATCATTTAGGTTATGGTGACGGTGTAGCTATACTGTTTTACCTTGGATTTTTAACTGTAATGTCAACAGAAGAGGCAAAAAAAACTTTAGGTAAATTGTATGTAAGTTCCCTTTATCTTAAAGTTCCAAATTTATACTTTAAGATGCAATTTACAAAGTTTATGTTAGAGCAATCCCATATTCAATGGGACTCAATGATTGCAAATTGTAATGCAATTGCTTTAATGGCAGAGGAAAATAACTTAACTGGTATTGTCCAAAGTTTTGAATATATAAAAAATGGCTTAGTCCAATCTGACATAACTCATGAAAGCGAAGCTTCAATTGTTATGGCAATATATGGGCTTTTAATGCAAATTTCTAATCAGTTTGAATTAACTCGAGAGTATGCAATTTACCATAATAGCCAAATAATTTCAGATGTAGAGATTGGAAAAGGTTTTGCAAAAGTTGGATCTCACAAAAAAGCTGATTTAGTTGCCATAAATAAGAGTGCAGGGAAACCAAGTTATATCTTTGAGTTTAAATATAAGAGAAATGAAAACTCTAGTGATGAGACTAAAGTAAAAGTCCGTGCAAAGTTACTTAAAGATGCTTGCGATCAGCTTAATTTCTATGTAACTGACGATAGATTAAAAAAGATTTCTAATCTTCATAAATATGTGATTATGTACTCCTATGGTGAGTTTTTGTTGCAGGAAATTATATAGTAAAGTCGTATTTAATTATCAAAATAGAGCAAAGAAAGACTTAACAATGATCAGAGCTTACCGTTAGTTAAGTCAGGAGAAGAGTAATTGATAGGAAATAAAACAGTTGTATATACCTCAGGCACCTTTGACATGTTGCATGTTAACCATTTAAAAATGCTTGAGTACGCTCGTTCTCTTGGTGACATTCTTATTGTAGGTGTAAATACTGATGAGCTTGTGGCTTCCTACAAATCCATTCCAATTGTTCCATTTGAAGAAAGAATTGCGCTTTTAAAAGCTATAAAAGGACCTGACATTGTAATTCCTCAAAGAGAGCTAGATCATACTGAAAAAGTAAAAAAACTACATTTTGATATTTTTGTGGTGGGTGATGATTGGGCTGGTAAATATGATTACCTTGAAAAGTTAAGTCCAAATGAGGATGGTCATAAAGTATCAGTGGTTTACTTCCCATATGGTGAAGGAGTTTCTTCATCAAAGATAAAAGAGAAGATCCTTTCAAACTATAAAGTATTACAAGATAAGGCTAATAATCACTTGCCTGCAGAAATAGAAATCAAAAAGTAAGGTTAATATGAAGTTATTCATCGCAGGTCCAGTAAAAATGTATCAGTCTACATTGGAAGCTGGAAAAAAGAATTATCCATATTTTAGAGCTACAGACTTTTCTGAGTTAATGAAGAGTTCTTATTCTTAACTATGTCTGGCACTGGTGCGATGGAAGCAACTGTAAATAACTGCATATTACCAAAGGATAAAGTTCTAGTGGTTAACGGTGGTACTTTTGGTCACCGTTTCTGCGAGTTATTACAAAGAAGTTCAAAGGATTATCAGTCTATTGATTTAGATTGGAATGAAACTTTAACTCAAAGCCATCTTAAACCTTTTGAAAACAAAGGCTATACAGTGTTCTTAGTTAACTTACATGAAACCTCATCTGGTAAGTTATATGATATTGAACTTATTAGTGATTTTTGCAAAAGAAATCATATTCTTTTAATCGTTGATGCCATCTCTACATTTTTAGCTGATCCTTATGATATGGATAAATATGGAATAGCAGCAACAATTATTAGTTCTCAAAAGGGCTTATGTTGTAGTGCAGGTATGTCTGTTGTTGCACTAAATCCTGAAATGGTAGAGAGAATACAAACATCTACGCGTAATTGCCCTTACTACTATGATTTTCAATTCTATATTGAGAATATGAAAAGAGGACAAACTCCATTTACACCAGCCGTTACCATCGCACATGAAATTGATGATGTATTAAATTTAATTGATAAAAAAGGTGGCCTTGATAGTTGGTTAAGTGATATCAAGAAAAAGTGCTTGTATTTTAGAGAAAAGGCTTTAGAAATCGGTTTAGATATACCTTCATATCCAAAATCTGTAATGCTCACACCAGTGTATTTTAAAGATAATAAGGCAAGCGAGGTCGTATCTTACCTTAGGGATAAGTACTCAATCTACGTAACCCCTTGTGGTGGAAAATTAGCCAATTCTCTTTTGAGAGTGTGTCATCTTGGTGATACCAGTTTTGCTGATATTGATGAATTAGTTTTGCGCTTGAAGGAAGTGGTGAAGAGTAACTGATATGAAAGAATATATTTCACTAGAAAAAGAAACTAAATGTAATTTTGAGATTTCGGAAAAAAGAAAACAAATTTGGAATATTGAATTAGAGTTACTTTTTAAATTAGATGAAGTTTGTAAAAAGTACAACTTACGTTATTGGCTAGATAGTGGAACTTTATTAGGTGCAATTAGACATCATGGCTTCATTCCATGGGATGATGATATTGATCTTGTGATGCCACGTTGTGACTATGACAAGTTAGTTAAAATTAGTAAACAAGAATTTACTGAGCCTTATTATTTTCAAATTATAAATAATGATCCTAATTATGCTGGAATTCATGCAAAAATAAGAAATACTAATACTACTGCCATTTTTAAAAGCTGGTTATTTACAGATGTAAATCAAGGTATTTTTATTGATATTTTTCCACTAGATGGAGTTCCTGGTAATGAGTCTGAAAAAGTAGCATTGTTCGAAAAAGCTCCTAAACTAGGAAAAGCCATTAAGTCTTACTATACCTACGACCACATTCTGTCTTTAAATCCAAAAATTATAAAAATGCTTTTGCAAAGAAGGAAACTTGCTAAGTCTTTAATTAAAGACGAAGCAGACTATGTTTCAAAATTTAATGAATTTGAAAATCTTTACAGAGAATATCCTTTTGATGATTGCCAAAAGGTAGGTTCATTAGTTATTGGTCTGTGTGATAACAAAGAATTCATTTACGACAGAAAGTGCTTTGATGAAACAATATATGTAGATTTTGAAGGTTATAAGTTACCAATTCCTGCTGGATTTAAAGATATTTTGACTATTAGTATTGGTGCTAATTATATGGAGCCAAAAATCTATCCAAGTGATCATGGAAGTGTATATTTTGATCCTCACGTTTGCTATAAACAATATTTGCCAAAATTAAGAAAAGATTACAGTTTATTCTCAAGAATTAAACGAGCCATTTTTGCAAAGTTTGGTGGTTCCCCACTTAGTGAACTTGAAAGAGAGCTTTATAAGCTATAAGCAAGATACCATATGAAAGAATTTGAATATCCTTTTGATGCAGATTTCTTACTTAAAAAGAAGAAATCATTAAAGCGTACTTTATTGGCTGATAACCAAAATAGAATAAAGGTAAAAATTGCTGTTTTAGGTGGCAGTACCACTACAGCAATTGTTCAGATCCTTGATTTATTTTTGCTAAACTATGGAATTGAAGCAGAGTTTTTTGAGTCTGAATATAACCATTATTACGAAGATGCTGTTTTTGATAATGAAACTCTTACAAACTTCAAACCTGATTTAGTTTATATTTGTACCTCTAATCACAATATAACAACCTATCCAAGTATAAAAGACGATACAGCAACAGTTGATAGTTTACTTGACAGTGAAATCTCAAAATTTAAAACCATTTACGATAGTCTTAAAACAAAATTTGCTGTACCAATTTTACAAAATAACTTTGAAAAGCCATTTTTTAGATTGCTAGGTAATAAAGACAATTATGACATTCACGGAAGAGTGAATTTTATAAATAGGCTTAATCTAGAGTTATCTAAAATTGCTGCTTCAAGAGACGATTTGTATTTAATTGATTTAGATTACATCTCCTCTGATTATGGTTTAAAGAAGTGGTCTGATCCTTTTTATTGGTATATGTATAAATATGCCTTGGCAGTACCTGCTATCCCTTATTTGTCTTTTAACGTCGCCAATGTAATTAAGTCTATTTATGGTAAGAACAAAAAAGGCTTAGTGCTTGATTTAGATAATACCTTGTGGGGAGGTGTTGTTGGTGACGAAGGTGTAAATGGTATTTGTATTGGTAAAGAAGAGTCTGAAGGTCAAGCTTTCTTTGATTTTCAAAAATATATTAAGCTTCACAAAGATCTTGGTGTGTTACTCAATGTAGATTCAAAAAATGATGAGCAAACTGCACTTGCTGGTTTAAATCATCCAGAAGGTGTTTTAAAACCTGATGACTTTATTTGTATAAAAGCAAATTGGAATAGTAAAGATCTTAACTTTAAAGAGATTGCCAAAGAGTTAAACGTATTACCAGAAAGTCTTGTTTTTGTAGATGATAATCCAGCTGAAAGAAACATTGTTACAAGTCAGTTTAATAATGTAAGTGCACCTGAGATTTCTGATATTGCCAAGTCCATAGAGTTAATTGATAGATCTGGCTTTTTTGAAACGGTACAACTTTCAAAAGACGATTTGAAACGTAACGAGATGTATCAAGAAAATGTAAAAAGAACTAATTTTCAGAAGACCTTCTTAAATTATGCTGATTATCTTGATTCTTTAAATATGAAGGCA
>CACZXZ010000037.1 GCA_902785325.1 uncultured Succinivibrio sp.
AAAGCCTGCAAATTCATTTAATCTAGGATCACAAGTTACATTCTTGGCAATATTAAAACCAGAGGTTAATGAGTCTAAAGATACAGAGGACACACCTGTGATAAAGGTTTTAGCTACTACAGTATTAGTATGCTTTTTGATGGCTTTATAAAAAGCTTTTAAAAAGCCATCAGCATTCGTAATAGCTTTAAATAAGTCCCTATTTTTACTTAGGATTTCGTTTGCAAAGTTGTCGTATTCATCAATGATTACGTAGAGATCTTGATTTCCTTTAAATGCAATTTTGCAGCTGGTAAAGAAAGCATCAATAAGATCTCCTGGTGGATCTTTTCTGTGTTGCTCTACATCAAAGTCAACCTCTTTGTACTTATCCAAAAATAGCTTAATTGAATTTAAAACATTTTTTGAAAAACTCTCTACAAGTTGCTCTGATGTCTTACCGCTTATATTTGAAAATTCAAAATCAATGACATGATAAGTATTATGAGAAGGTAAATTCTTTTCTATAATTTTTGTGCCTTTAAATATTTCGTCATAGTCATCTTTATAGGAAATATCATAAAAGCAATCTAACATCTGCACAAAGGTAGTTTTACCAAAGCGACGAGGTCTTAGTAGAACAGGATATGGAGTATCAAGTTTATCAATTACATTGATAAATTCCGTTTTATCAACAAAGGCTCTATTTAATTTATTAAAGTTCTTAAAGTAGCTTACTCCATATGGATTGGTATATTCAATAGCCATCTTGTTTCTCGTATTAAGCTTGCACAGAGTCAATTACAATTACGTCGTTCATTTCAAGCAATTTATCCTCTTTAGAACGGTATTTATCTACGATGTAATTTACTTGTGTCATCGTCAATTCAGTTAAGCTTTCGACAAGTCTTGAGCCTTTAAGATTGTTTTCTCTTAAAGCTTCTACGTTCTTAATGAAATCAATACCACGTTTGGTAACGCAAAATTGGTTGGAGTTTAATTTTACGTTTACATGTGTTTGTTCTGCACCTTGTAGAGCTTGCAGATCAAGATACAAACCATTAGTAAGTTTTGCATGACAAATGATTTCTAAAAGTAAGATTAGATAAGCTTTAGCTTTAGCAGTTAAAAGAGCCTTTTTCTCTTCTAAGCCTATGACACTTATTTGAAGCTTTTCTTCAAATAAGTTTTGAATATGCTCATAGATGGTGGTATCAAAACTGATCCTTTTATCTAGCACATCATCTAAGAACTCATAGAGAACCATGGTCATGATAGGTGCTAAATTAGTCCTTGTTAGAATATCTTGAAGTTGCAAGGCACAATCGTACGGATCAGTAGATTTTAAATCGATTTTTTTTGGCTCTTGTAACATTAGACCACCTTCAAATTAACTCTTCAGTTTAATTATAAGTTAATTTTGGATGTAAGTTAAGAAGGCTCCAAAGAGCTTTGGAGCCTTAGAGAGATTATGCTTTTGGCTTTCCAACCTTAGGAATGCAGAAACTACCAAGAGCAGAGAGAATGATAAAGATGGCTACAGCGTACATGGTATATTCGATACCATAGTTATCGCCTAATTTACCCATGATAGGGGCAATAATACCACCAAAGCTCATAGATGATCCTACTGTAAAGCCTGTGGCCATACCTACGTGTTTACACAAGAGCTTTTGACCTACAACTACAGTTGGAGACATAGCAGCAAAGAAGCAAACTGAGAATGGTATTAAAAGTGCACAAGCAATAAAAGCATTATCAGTTAAGGTAAAGAGACCAATAAATGGTACTGACAAAATAGTAGCGTAAATAATGAGCTTATTGTAGCCTAACCTGTCTGAGAAGGTACCGCCAGTGTAGGTTGCAATGGCACCACATAGGCATACTACACCATTTAAGGTGGTAGCAATTTCCTCTCTTACTCCTAAGTGATGGATGAAGTACAAAGCTAGGAAAGATACAAAGGTAGCCCAGGCTGCAGATCTTGCAAATAAGACTACAAGTAAAATTACAAAGCCTTTAATGTCTTCTTTACTGTCCTCACCGCCATGTTTTGCAATGCTCTTTTTGTTTTGCAAAGTAGCTATAGTGTAGTAGCGATTTTTAAACAAGTAGACTGCGATGATAAGAATACCTGGTACACACATCATTAAGGTAGCATCTAAAGATAAGAGCATGTAGAACAAGGTAAAGTAGAAAGGTCCTAATGCCATACCAATGTTGCCACCTAAGGAGAAGATGGACATACTTTTACCTAAACGGGTGCCACCAAAGACGTTAGCCATCTTGCCACCTATTGGGTGGAATAAAGATGAACCGATACCATTTAGACAAACTAGAGCATAGAGTAGTACTTGGTTTTGAATTAAACCTAGGAACATGACGCCAAAGAAAGCTAAAAAGATACCAAGACTCATAAGATAAGGTCTTGGTTTCTTGCCATCAGCAAGGCCTCCTGCAATAGGTTGCACAAAGGCACTTAGAATGGTGTTAGCCATCATCAATAAAGCTACACTTGCATAGCTGTCTAATCTGCCTTGTTGATACATATAAGCTAGGATAATAGGCAATGATCCGTGACACAAATCAGTTGCTAAATGACCTAGCATAAAGAAATAATTTTCTTTTGTTTGGGTTATATTCATTTATATTTGCCTGTAATAAAAAATGGTGTAGCTTTTGCTACACCATTTTAAAAAATTGCTTTTTTAAGCTTTAGTAGCTTCCTTCATAGAGCGGATGTAAGATTCAAGTTTTTCAAGCATTACTGGTACATTATCAAGATTGTCTTGAATAATCTTTACACAAGCAGAGCCTGCAATAGCACCTTTAGCACCTAAAGATAAAGCTTGTTTTACATGCTCAGGTGTTGAGATACCAAAACCTAAGATAGGAGTTGCACCTTTGTGCTCAAGAATATGCTTAATTACTCTTGTAGGTTTACCAAATTCAATCTCTGTGCCTGTAATACCGTAGCGAGATAATACATAGGTATAGCCTTTTGAGTGTTTAGCAATTTCATCTAACATGGCATCTGTAGCATTAGGAGGTGCAATTAGTACGGTATCTACATCATACTTTTTAGCACAAGCTTCAAAGTCACCACTAGTATTTAGCATGTTGCAAGGAATATCAGGTACTAAAACAGCATCGATACCAGCTTTTGCTGCATCCTGATAGAACTTGTCTACACCACGAGCTACAACTACGTTTGCATAGACTAGGATACTAATTGGAATTTCACTGTCTACTTTACGTAAATCTGCAATAACATTGAAAAAGTCGTCAGTTACAGCGCCAGAGCGTAAAGCACGTTTGTCAGCATGCTCAATTACAGGACCGTCAGCACAAGGATCTGAGAAAGGAAAACCCAATTCAAGTGCATCAGCACCACCCTTTAACAGAGTCTTTAAGATCTCAAGGGAGGTTTTATAGTTAGGATCGCACAAAGTTACAAAAGGAACAAAAGCACCTTCATTTTGAGCTTCTAATTTTTTAAAACGGTTTTCAAAACGATTATTCATCTAAAGTTCCTCCTTACTTTGTGATCTTAAGTGGTTCGGTGTGGATGCCATCAGCTTGTATGCAGCCTTTTTGCTCGAGAATGTTAGATACGTTGAAGATATCTTTATCACCACGACCTGATAGGTTTACAACTAAGACTTGCTCCTTGTTAGGATTTTGTCTCATCAATCTAATTGCATAAGCCATAGCATGAGAAGACTCTAGAGCTGGAATAATACCTTCTTGCTCTGATAAAAGAATAAAGGCTTCAAGTGCATCATCGTCAGTTGCACCTACATACTTTACACGACCAGTTTCAGATAGGTAAGCATGCTGTGGACCTACAGATGGGAAATCAAGACCTGCTGAAATAGAGTAGGACTCATTGATTTGACCGTCTTTATTCTGTAAGGTCTTTGAATATGCACCAAAGAAGATAGAATCCTCACCACGAGCTAGAGTACCGCCATGTTTTGGAGTCTCAATACCTAAACCATAAGGCTCAACACCATATAGTGGTACATCAGTATCTAAGAAATCTGTAAACATACCGATAGCGTTAGAGCCACCACCGCAACAAGCGATGCAGGCATCTGGAAGTCTGCCTTCTTCTTGTAAGATTTGCTGATGAATTTCTTCACCGATGATCTTTTGGAACTCACGTACAATAGTTGGGAATGGGTGTGGACCTGCTGCAGTACCAATCATGTAGTGAGTGGTTTCAAAGTTTGCTGCATAATCACGTAAAGCTTCGTTGCAAGCTTCTTTTAAAGTAGCTGCGCCAACCTTTACAGGAATAACCTCAGCGCCCATCAATCTCATTCTAAATACATTAGGCTTTTGTCTTTCAGTATCGGTAGCACCCATATAGATACGGCACTTAAAACCTAAAAGAGCACAAATTAAAGCAGTTGCAACACCGTGCTGACCTGCACCAGTTTCAGCAATGATACGAGTTTTACCCATGCGTTTTGCAAGTAGTGCCTGACCTAATACTTGATTGGTCTTGTGAGCACCACCGTGTAATAAATCCTCACGCTTTAGGTAGATTTTAGTTTTAGTACCCTTGGTGATGTTACGGCATAAAGTAAGAGGGGTTGGACGACCTGCATACTTATTTAAAAGATCTGACAATTCCTTTTTAAAGGTAGGATCATCTCTGCATTCAACGAAAGTTCTTTCTAACTCATCTAAGGCTGGGATTAGTACCTCAGGAACGTACTGTCCGCCGTATTTACCAAAAAATGGGTTTAAAATAGTCATGGTGTTCTCCGATAATTAGTAATTGTGAATGATATTAAAGATTTGGCTTATCTTGTTTACATCTTTAATACCTTTAACTGTTTCTAGTTTTGAATTTAAATCAAGGCCTATAAACTCATATTCAAGAGCTTTTTCTACGTTATCAAGACCGATACCGCCTGAGAGTAAGATCTTGTCTTTATTGATATTTGCGGGGATCTTCCCCCAATCAAAACTAGTTCCTGAGCCAGGGCTTTTTGAATCTAAAATAAAATACTCACAGAGTGCTTCATAATCATGAAGCTTTTCAAAATCCTTTGGACCTTCAATATTAAAGGCTTTAATAATTTTAACTTGTGGTAATAATTTGTGTAGAGTTTCAATAGTTTGCACTGTTTCATTGCCATGTAATTGTAGAAAATCTAATCCTACCTCTTTTGCAATAGCAACCATCTTTTCAATGCTTTCATCTACAAAAACGCCTACAGTCTTAATCTTGCCATGGGCAAGAGCTGAAAGTTCTTTGGCTTTATCAACGCTTAAATTTCGAGGGGATTTTTCACAAAAGATAAAGCCAGCTAAGGCGGCATGATTGTTGATAACAGCTTGCAAGGCATCTTTTGTAGTAATGCCACATACTTTATTAGTACCATATAACATGGTATTAGCTTGAAACTCGATATCCTCAGATCCTGTAAGTGATGATCCGATAAGAAAGTTTCTAATACCTTTAAGGCTTAATAAATCATTATGAGTGTGAATACCTGATTCTGAGACAACTAAAGTATCCTTTGAAAATAACTTTGCTAAAGAGCGAGCATTATTTAAGTCAACTTTTAAAGTTCTCAAATCACGATTGTTAATACCTACAATCTTTAAGTTAAGCTCTTTAGCAAAGATAGCATCCTCATAGGTGTCCACCTCTGTAAGCACATCTAAGCCTTTTTGATGAGCGTAGTTTAAAAGTTCTTTGTAAGTATCTTTAGTTAATACCGAGAGCATTAACAAAATCGCATCAGCACCTGCAATATAAGCATTATCAATCTGTGCTTTACAGATAATAAAGTCTTTGCAAATTACAGGAAGAGTAGTTCTTGCTTTTACATACTTTAAAAACTCAATGGAGCCTTTAAAAAAATGCTCTTCACACAGTACTGAGATAGCACTAGCTTTATTCTCATAACAAGCTAAGATTTTGTCTAAATCAAAATCTTTGCAAAAGTCTCCTAAGGTTGGGGATGATCTTTTGCACTCTAAAATAAAGTTTCTGCCATCTTGATTGCTAAGTGCTTTTTCTAAACTTACCAAAGGTGCACTGCGTTCACCATTTGGCTTTAAACTCTCAACATCATAAACTTTTTTATTGATGATAGTTGCAAGTACGGTATCTTCAATACCTTTGAGGTTAAGCCCTTTAAAGTTTAAAGCTTTAGAGTTTAAAACTTCTTTTTGTAACATCGTAAAACCTTATGCGCACTGTTTGGTTAATTTTGAAATAGTTTCAAGCTTAGCTAAACCTTTGCCAGATTTAATTGCTTCCATTGCCATTTCAAAACCTTTTTTAAAGTCATCTTCAACTTTAGCTAAGTGCAACATAGCGCTTACGTTAGCTGCAATCACAGCGTTGTGAGCATCAGTGCCTTTGCCTGCTAGAACTGTACGAGCAACTTTTGCGTTGTATTCAGGATCGCCACCTACTAAATCATTTTGAGTGTAGTTACCTTTAATACCAAAGTCCTTATTAGTTAATACGTAATTGCTAATAGAGCCATCTTCATGTAACTCACTTACCTTGGTGCTTCCAAAGATTGAAATCTCATCCATGCCGTTACCGTTGATTACCATGCCACGAGATACACCTGATAACTTTAAGGCTTTGGCCATAGTATCTAGTAAGTTTTCATCGAAGCAGCCTAAAAGCTCGTAGTTTACGTGAGCAGGATTTGCTAAAGGGCCTAAGATGTTAAAGATAGTGGAGGTACCTAGTGCTTTACGTACGGGACCGGCAAAGCGCATACCCTTGTGATAGGCTTGGGCAAAGAAGAAAGCAAAGCCTTCGTTTTCAAGACAATTTCTAGTAGTAGCTTTATCAGCGTTGATGTTATATCCAAGATTGGTTAATACATCTGAGGCACCGGTCTTTGAGGATACTGCGGTGTTACCATGCTTTGCTACATGTAAACCTAAGGTTGCACAAACGATAGCACTGATAGTTGAAATATTGATGGTCTTAAGTTTGTCGCCACCAGTACCTACAATCTCACCAACATCTACTTTGGTATCTCTGTCAAATGGCTCTGCAGCGCTAATCATGGCAGAGGCTGCACCACCAATTTCGTCAGCTTTATAACCGTTCATCTTAAGGGCAGTTAAAATTGAACCTAAAACTACAGGATCAATTTTGCCTGAGAATAGATCGTTAAATACTAAACGAGTTTCTTCAAAAGATAAGTCTTGATGGTCATATAACTTTTCAACTAAATCGTGTAACATTTTTCATTTCTCCAAGTAAGTTTGCTTTTGAATTCTTTTCGTTTAGTGCAGATCAAAAACAATAAAAAAACCCGCACTAAGCGGGTCCTTTTATGAATAACTGTTTTTACAAACACAAAATCCCCGCTATAACACGAGGCGCCACCAACGACCATTTAATTTGATTTGTAAAGCTAATGTATTCATTTGTTATTCCTTAAAACTTTTAATTTATACTAGAACAAATTTTTATATTTGAAAATAGCTAAAGTTAAAAAAGTTTAAAATTGCACTATTATAATCCGTAATCTCACTTATTTTGCGCTAATACAGTCAATAGCGTTTTTAAGTAGTTTTCTGCCAAAGGTAGTCATAATAGACTCTGGATGGAACTGAAAACCTAAAACTTTATATTTTGGTGAATATAAAGCCATGCAAAGATCTTTATAGTGAGCAATCACCTCCACATCCTTTGGTAAGTCTTTTACCACCAAAGAGTGGTAACGGGCAACCTTAAAAGGATTTTCAAGATCTTTAAAGCAGTATTGTCCTGTGTGCTCAATCATTGAAGCCTTACCATGTACAATCTCATCAGCCTTTTCAACTTTACCACCTAAAACGTAACCTAAAGCTTGGTGACCTAAACAAATGCCTAACATAGGGTATTTACCTAAATTGTCTTTGATGATAGCAATTAGGTTGTTAGCATCAGTTGGGTAGCTAGGACCTGGGGATAACATTAACACTACGTTTTCACCTTTATCCTGATGCTCTTTTAAAACTTTGGAGATTAAACTTACTTCAACATCGTTTCTGTAAACAATAACTTGATTGCCAAGCACCTTAAGTTCATCTACTAAGTTGTAAGTAAAAGAATCAAAGTTATCGATAAAAATAATAGTATTTTGCATATTTATTCCTCACAAGCTAAAGCAAGTGCATTTAAAACTGATTTAGCTTTGTTAACTGTCTCTTGGCATTCTGCTTGAATATTTGAGTCAAAAACCACACCGCAACCAGCTTGAACGTAAGCTGTTTCATCCTTAACAAAGGCAGAGCGAATGGCAATACAAGAATCAAAAGAGCCATCGTTACCTAATATGGCGATGACACCACCATAAGAGCCACGCTTTTTACCTTCGTACTTGTAGATAAGCTCATGGGCTTTAATTTTAGGGGCTCCTGATAAAGTACCCATATTCATGCAAGCTAAATAAGCTTGTAGTCCATCTAAGTCGTCTTTTAAAGTACCGTGCACATCGGAGACTAAATGCATTACTGCTTGATATTTATCAATATGTAGCATGTTGTCTACATAGCGAGTACCAGTTTTACTGATACGAGCTAAATCATTACGGGCAAGATCAACAAGCATTAAGTGCTCAGCAACTTCCTTTTTATCGGTTCTAAGTTCAAGCTCAATTCTTGAATCAAGCTCTTTATTGACACTACCATCCTCATTTAAACCACGAGCTCTTGTTCCTGCAATAGGGCTTATAGATACTGTGCGACTATCAGCCTCAAAGCGGATAGCAAACTCAGGACTTGCACCAAAGATAGTAAATTTTGGATCTTTGATGTAGTACATGTAAGGGGATGGATTTAGTCTTTTAAGATAGTTGTATGCCTTTAAAGGATCTTTACACTCATACTTAAAACTTCTTGAAGGTACAATCTGGAAAGCATCACCTGCGACAATGTGATCTTTAATTTTTTGTACCATACTACCAAAGGTTTTATCATCAAGATCAGGATCAATCTTTGGTGTTACCTTTTTAATTTGGTACAAATCGTGAGGCTTGAACTCATCGATTTTGTCTCTAAATTGAAGGGCTGAAAAAGCTAAATCTTTGTAAGACTCTTCATTGAAAATATAAGCATTAACTGAAGTAGTCTTTTTTTGATGATTTGATCTTATTGATAAGTCAAACACATAAAAACCGTAATCAGAGCAAGGATTTTCTCCCTTTGGTACATCGCCTATATATTCAAAGTTATTGATATAGTCAAAGGCAATTACACCACCTACAAAAATACCATCACATGGTTTTAATAATTTTTGTAGTGCGCGTAATACATCCATAGGATTAGGTGCTTTTAATCTTGAGTCTTCATCAAGATCTTTTGGAGGTCTGTTAAAACTCAATGAAAAACTATTGCCTTCAATTTGTACTTTTAGTTTTTCAGAAAGTAGCTTTAATAAGCCGTTACCATTTTCGTTTAAAGCGGTAGCCGTAACCTTTAAATCGTCACAAGTGACTTTTAAGGCTGCACTTACACCAATTAAACTTTGCACACCACTTTTATCCACGATTTCTGCTGACTCAAAAATAATGGTGTTGTTTTGGTGGCAATACTCTTTGTAAAAGGAGCTTACATCCTCTAAATATTTAGTATTAAAAACGATATTCTTCATAATTTTTGGCTCTATAAAAAAGAAAAACCCGCATAAAGCGGGCTTAACAGACATAACACAACAACCCGCAGTTAAGCAGGGCGCCACCATGAACGGATGTTAAGTGCTAAAGTCATAAAAATAACCTATGTCAAAACTAAACTTCCTAAATCTTATGCAAATAAAAAATTGGGTGCAAGTAAATTTATGTAAATTCACCAAAATGGTGCTTAATTACTAAAAGAGAGTGAATATATGCTCAAAAATAGAGAGATTTAGAAGTTTTCTTTGGTTGCAAGTAGAGAAGAATTTGCGAATTAAAAAAGTAAAGGCAATTTGGCTTGCCTTTACCTTGAAGATTAGAACTCTGCAGAGTGAGCTGCACGAGGGAATGGAATAGCCTCACGAATATTGCCTACACCAGTGATGTAAACAATTAAACGCTCAAAGCCTAGACCAAAGCCTGAGTGAGGTACTGAACCATAACGACGTAGGTCACGGTACCACCAGTAGCTGTCCTTATTTAGACCAAGTTCATCCATTCTTGCATCAAGCTTAGTTAAATCGTCTTCACGCTGTGAACCACCGATGATCTCACCAATACCTGGAGCTAATACGTCCATAGCAGCTACAGTCTTTCCATCCTCGTTTTGCTTCATGTAGAAAGCTTTAATATCCTTTGGATAGTTCTTTACAACTACAGGAGCCTTAAAGTGTTGTTCAGCAAGATATCTTTCGTGCTCTGACTGTAAATCGATACCCCATTCAACAGGGAATTCAAACTTCTTGTCAGCTTTCTTTAAGATCTCAATAGCATCAGTGTAATCTACTTGAGCAAAGTCAGAGTTTACAAAGTGCTCTAAACGATTGATAGCATCTTTATCTACACGCTCAACGATGAATTTCATATCATCAGCACGTTCTTCTAGAACACGCTTAAATACGAACTTTAACATCTTCTCAGCAGTAGCAGCACAACCGTTAAGATCAGTAAAGGCCATCTCAGGCTCTACCATCCAGAACTCAGCTAAGTGACGAGTAGTGTTAGAGTTTTCAGCACGGAAAGTTGGGCCGAAGGTATAAACCTTTGAGAAAGCACAAGCATAGGTTTCAACATTTAACTGACCTGATACAGTCATAAATGCGTGCTTACCAAAGAAGTCTTTAGAAAAATCAACCTGACCTTTATCGTCCTTTGGAACGTTGTTTAGATCAAAGTTGGTAATGGTAAACATCTCACCAGCACCCTCACAGTCTGAGGTTGTGATAAGTGGAGTTGCTACCCACATAAAACCATTTTGCTGGAAGAAAGAGTGAATTGCGTAAGCTAAGGTATTGCGAATACGCATTACAGCGCCCATTAAGTTAGTACGTGGTCTTAAGTGAGCATACTCACGTAAGTATTCAACGCTGTGGCGCTTTGCAGACATAGGGTAAGTATCAGGATCTTCAACAAAGCCTGTTACAAATACTTTATCAGCTAAAACTTCATAAGCTTGACCTTGACCTTCTGAAGCCTTTAGAGTGCCATCTACTACAACAGAACAACCTGTAGTTAACTTTAATACTTCGTTTTCATAGTTGTTAAGTGAGTTTGGAGCGATAACCTGAACATTATCAAAGCCAGAACCGTCGTTGATAGCTAAAAATGAAAAACCTGCTTTAGAATCACGGCGGGTACGGATCCAACCAGCTAGAGTTACTTTATCTCCTATAGCAATTTTGCCAGATAGGATCTCTTTAGTACTTGAAAGACTCATCTTATTACTTATCCTAAATTTACTTGTTTACTTTTAATGAGTTAAGGTAATCAGCATCTAAATGACCTGCTCTTGTTTTAACTAGGAATTGTCCTTTAGGACGATTAGTATCCTTGTTTACTAAAAGAGCTGGTAATTTTTTAGTGTTGTTATCTTGTAAAAATCTTTTGAGCTCGTGAGCAACTTGCTCGCCTGCAAATCTACTTTCAATAGGTAGAGTAGTATTGTCAGGTAGATTTAGCATACCTTCAATAATAGTAATACCGTGAGTTGGAACGATATTATCTACAGTAGCTGTGGTATATACACCTGTCTTTTGAGCAATTTTTGTAGTTGCATAAATATAGAAGCTTTTGCCTGCTAAGATAGCAAATAAAACTACAAAGAAATATTGTAAATATGGTTGTTGACCGGTTTTAGTTAGCACTTCAAAAGCTAAGATGATACCTACGCCGGTTACAAAAGAATAAATGATCCCAAAGATAAGTTGAACAATGGCAATACGTGGCTCAAAGGAATTTTTACGGTACTGAGCATTAGTTAGTTGTGCCATGAATTACTCCTTCATAAGTTTTGATTACATTAAAGTGAGCTTCCCCTGAATCTAAATCGTCATCAACTAAGATAGATAGGGTAGCCTTAGCTTGAACTTGTAGCATAGGTGTTGTTTTTAAACTTTTCTTTGCAACATTATTTATCTTGTTTGCAGGAATAAATAATTTGTAATCGTTTGTAACTTTATTTGGAATTGGAGCTGCATCATCATTTTCATAGCTTGCAACCAATCTATTATTAAGCACAATATCAACTTTTACCAAATCCACAGGCATAGCCTCAGAGGAGGTATGCTTTACAGAATACTCAAGAAGAAAACCTTCTACATTGTTTTGATTAGCAATGGTAAGTGACTGTATTTGAACGTCTAGTTTACGAACATTATCAGGAAGTGAGGTACAAGAGGTTGCAATAACTGTAAATAAGCACATTAAGGCTTTGATAAACTTATTCATGATTTTTACTTCAATTATTTAAAATAATCGACATTATATAACAATTACAAAGAAACTAGAGTAAAAAAGCATTCTAGGTGCAAAAAATCTTTAGACTTCTTTTTTGAGGATACCTTTTTTAACAAGCATCGATACTCTCCTAAATTCATCTTCAGGATCGTGAACACGATATAAACCAAAATTACCAACATCATCCCAACGGCATTCCACACCTTCGCCTTGTAGGCAACCGAAAAAGTAAGAACATTGTAAACAGTCGATGTGATGTCTTCTATCACAAAGTCTAAATATCTTGTGATGTTTTCTGCAAAAGACTCTGCCATCCTCTGTTGCATAATTAAAATGGTTAGTGTCGTAAAGCTTAATTTTCACCGCTAATCTCACAATAGTAAGTAAATTTCTGTAAACACAGGCAATTTCTATAATTGCCAAGCTTAATCATAGCACAAGGCAACACCTAAACTAAGCAAAAAGCATTCGCTAAACGGTAAATCACAAGCGTAAAGTTGTTAATTAGTATTTTAGTTTTGTTAAATCTTAAACAGAGGGTTAAAAAGTAAACAAAGACAAAATTTGATAAATATCTCAAAAATTCTATTTAATAATGTTTAAATGTTATCAATTATGTATAATTAAATTGTAAGAAAATTAAACAAAATGTATAAAAACAAACAAAATATTGATGCAAAATATACATTTTCTTTCTTGCAGTTACTCTTTATCTTTTGACAATCAAGGCGATACAGTTTAAAGCAAGCTTTGACTGTGATACGAATATGAATCAAAAACTCTCTTACAAATTCCGCCCTTTATTATTAGCTAGTGCTTTAAGCGCTTTGTTCTTTACAGGTTCAGCAATTGCTTCTGTAAATACAAATGACACCCCTATTTTTGTAAAGCCAGTGTCTAACCTACCACAGGACTTTATCTTAGGTATGGATGTATCTTCATACGTTGCACAGAAAAACAGTGGTGTTAAGTACTACGATTTTAAAGGTAATGAGCTAGACGATCTTGGCTTTTTCAAGCAATTAAAAGACTGTGGTACTACTCATATTAGAATTAGAGTTTTTAATGATCCAAAAAATGCCAAAGGTGAGTACTACGGCGGTGGTAATAATGATATTGAAACAGCCAAAAAGATTGCTAAACTTGCAACAGATGCTGGATTAAAAGTTTTAATTGATTTCCATTATTCTGACTTCTGGGCTGATCCTAAAAAGCAACGTGCACCTAAAGCTTGGGAAGGCATGAGTGCAGATCAAAAAGCAAAAGCTTGCTATAAGTTTACTTATGACTCTCTAAAATCTTTATTTGCAATCGGCGCTAAAGTTGACATGGTGCAGATTGGTAATGAGTCTAACCATGGTTTAGCTGGTGAAAAAGATTGGGCTAACAGAGCAAAGATTCATCAAGCAGGCTCAAAAGCTATTCGTCAAATTGCAAAAGAGCAAAAGCATAATATTCAAGTTGCTGTTCACTTTGCAAATCCAGAAATGATTTGGGCTGATGAACTTAATAAGTACAAGGTAGATTACGATATCTTTGCTTCTTCTTTCTATCCATACTGGCATAAGTTATCTGATGTGAAGTCAGTATTAAAGCAAGTAAAAGAGAAGTATGGTAAGCAAGTAATGGTAGTTGAGACCTCTTACGTTAACACTTTAGAAGACGGTGACGGTCATCCAAATACAGAATCTGCTTTCAAAAAAGACGACAAGATGGAATATCCTGTAACCCCACAAGGTCAAGCTAATGCTATAAGAGAAGTGGTACAAAACGTTTGGGAAATCGACGGTATTGGCGTTTTCTACTGGGAGCCAGCTTGGATCCCTGTACAAGAATTACCAAAGAAAAATAAAGAAGCAGTTATCGCAGCTAATAAGAAGATCTGGGAAAAATATGGTAGCGGTTGGGCTTCAAAAGCTGCAGCTGAATTCGATCCAGAAGCTGGCGAATACCACGGTGGCTCTGCTGTAGATAATGAAGCTTTATTTGACTTCTCAGGACATCCATTACCATCTTTAAATATCTATAAATACTTACACACAGGTCACGATGCACCTATTAGTGTTGAAAAGGTAATGGCTCGTGAGTTTGTTATTGAACAAGGCAAGAAACTAAATCTACCAAGCAAAGCTGCAGTTCGTTATACCAATGCAGACATTAAGAGATACCCTGTAGTTTGGGATGAAAAAGATGTTAGTGAGGTAAACTCTGGTAAATTAGGTATCTTCATTGTTAGCGGTGTAGTAAAAGCTGATGATGGCAAGAACTACATGGCTCAATGTACTGTAACCGTGTTATCTCACAATTATCTTCAAAACCCAGGCTTTGAAGCAAAAGAAGGTTGGGAAATCCAAGATAAGAATAACTCTGTAGGTATTATCCCTGAGTCTAATAATCTAAGAAGCGGTAGCAACTGCTTAAAATTCTGGGATGATGAGCCACTACACTTTATCGTAAGTCAAAAGGTTAAATTAGATAAAGGTGTGTATGTAGCTGGTGGTTACTTACAAGGCGGTGATGCAGGTGATTCCTCAAAGTTTGTTGTAGGTGTTAAAGTTGGTAGCAAGTTATATGAGGCTAATACCAACGTAACTAAATGGAAAGAGTGGAAACAGCCTGAAGTTTCAGATATCGTAATTGACAAAGATGGTACTGAAGTTGAGTTCTTCATTACTGTGGATGCTCAAAAAGGTACCTGGGGTGCTTTTGACGATATGTACATCTACAAAAAGTAATCAATATTTAAAGCTATAAGCTTTGTTGGAAAGTGGCGCTTAACCAAAAGTTAAGTGCCACTTTTTCGTTTTAAACAGTCAATTTTAGTGACAATTTAAAAAACATTGACAAATCAAATATCAACCCTAATATGAACATACAATATTTAATTAAAGGTGAATTATAAATGACAGGCTTTTTGAAGAAATTAGCTTTTTTAAGTGCTTTTTTTAGTAAAACTTTTGCCCTTTGGGTAATTTTATTTGCGGTTTTAGCATTCTACTTCCCTCAATACTTCCTAGGTATCAAAGGTTATATTTCTTTGTTACTTGGTGTAGTTATGTTCGGTATGGGCTTGACCTTATCGGTCAATGACTTTTCAGAGGTGTTTAAACGCCCTGTACAAGTACTAATTGGTATTTTAGGTCAGTTCGTGTTAATGCCTCTTATTGCATTTACTTTAGTGCTTGCATTTAACCTTCCTTCTGATATCGCTGCAGGTGTAATGCTAGTAGGTTGTTGCCCAGGTGGTACATCATCAAATGTAATGTCTTATTTAGGAAAAGGTGATGTTC
The DNA here is from genome assembly GCA_902785325.1 of uncultured Succinivibrio sp. Classification (GTDB taxonomy): domain Bacteria; phylum Pseudomonadota; class Gammaproteobacteria; order Enterobacterales; family Succinivibrionaceae; genus Succinivibrio. The sequence continues at coordinate 15,662 of CACZXZ010000037.1, forward strand.
CTTTATCAGTAACCATCACCGCATGTACTACAGTGCTTGCTCCTGTGGTAACTCCAGCTTTATTCTATTTATTTGCAAGTCAATGGCTAGAAGTTGATCCTATTGGTATGTTTATCTCCATCGTGCAAATTGTGATTTTACCAATTGTAGGTGGTGTAATTATCAATGCCTTATTTAGAACCACAATTAACAAAGTAGTGATTGCACTACCTTTAGTAAGTGTATTTGCAATTATTGCTATTGTAGCTGCTGTAGTTGCTGTAAGTGCTGAAAAGATTGCTACCACAGGTATCCTAATCTTTGTTGTTGTAGCACTACACAATTGCATAGGTTACGCACTAGGCTTTGTATTAGCAAAAGTATGTGGCTTTAAGTTAAAGCAAAAGAAGACTTTAGCTATTGAAATTGGTATGCAAAACTCAGGTCTTGCTGCTACCTTAGGTATGTCTTTAGCTGCTAAAGCTGCTGTAAACCCTGTAGTTGCTGTACCTGGTGCTATCTTCTCAGTATGGCACAATATTTCAGGTCCTATCATTGCAACTATCTTTGCAAACTTAAAAGATCAAAACAGAGAATAAGCGTTATCTTATTCTAGATTGATAAAGAAAAGCCAAATCGTTTGATTTGGCTTTTCTTATAGCGAGACTATTTACCAAGAATTAAAGGTAGCTTTTCTAAGGCTAAATGGTAAATGTTAGCAATGGAAGCTTCCGTTGTTGTCTTGTATTGACCTTTAGTATCGGTTAGCACTTTTTTAGTTTGCTTGTTCTTTAAAGTAAGTTTCTTTTGGGTGCCATTGTTCTGAGCGTAAACATCAATTTCTACTTCGTTTACGATATCTGCATTTAACTTATCAAGTCCTGCGTAAGTCCAAAACTTTTTGATATCTACTGCAATGATAGCTACGTCATTAGAATTCTCAGCAGCAACCTCAGACACTACTTGATAGCCAGACTCTCTTAAAGCTTGTTCAAGTAAATCTTTAAATAAACTTGCTACAGTCTTGTTTTGTGGTAGTAACAAAGCACCACTTTGTTCACCTAAAGTTTTAAGTCTAGCATAAGATCTAGCTTTGTAATCTTTAGATAGGATTGCACCAGATGGTAAATTTGGTTTTGCTTCATTACCAATAAATAAACGATTATCAGTAACATCAGCAACGCACACAGCTTTAGTACCTTGGTTGATATTTTCAACAGTAATAGGTGTTTTTAAATCTACTACATATTCACCAGTTGAGCAGGCGCATAATGAGGCTGCTACAGTAAAAGTTGCTAATAAATATTTAAAGTTCTTCATTTTTAATCCTAATAATGTGGTGGTGGAACCTCATCCTTTTGTGATCTAGTAGCATAAGGATCACCAACTTTTGAATATAAAATCTTAAATTGTCTTTCAAGCTTATCTAACTTGTCATAAAGCTGTGATAATTCAGCTCCCTGGCTTTCAAGTTGATCTTCAAGCCATGCCACTTTCTCTTCAAGGGCAATTAGTTTGTCATTTTCTTGCATGTTAGGTATCTCAAATTAAAAATTGAGTACATTATAGTGTTAAAAAATAAAATGTTAATGGATTGTTGCTAAAATTAAATCTCAGTTTTGAAAAGCTAACAGGAGATATTATGTTTGAAGATTTAAACAAATTACCTAATGGTGTAAGTGATTTTGCAAAGTTAAGAAAGGAGCAGAGAATATATGTAGATAAAACAGATCTAAT